>JAURJO010000234.1 GCA_030832235.1 Verrucomicrobiota bacterium | reverse complement strand
TCGAGCAGCGCCGCGTCCGCGACGGTATTGAGTGTGCTGAAGAAATCGCGGATGTCCTTCTTGTACCAATTAAACGAGGCCATCCCGTTCCGGGGCAGATAATACTCGAGGGAATAGTCGTAATTCTTGGCGGTCCACGGACGCAGGGTGGAGTTGCTCGCGGTGATGTAGCCCGGGATGGAACCCGAGGAGTTGCCGGGCACGCCGAAATTCGCGTTGTCCGCGACGTAAAGGTTCGGGACCACGTCGGATATATTGGGCCGGCCCATCGTCTTGGCGAAGGCGGCGCGCAACAACAGGTTCTCCGAGATGTTGTAGGTCGCGTGGGCGCTGGGGAAGTAGTACCCGTAGTCGCGCTCACCGCGATTGCCTCGGTAAACGTAGATCAGGGAGTTTTGCTCCGGCCCGCCGCTGACCGTGCCCGCCAGCTGCGGCAGGAGCAGAAAAGCGCCGTTCGCACCCTTGATGGGCCGTCCCTGGGCGTCCTTCTGGTAGATCGCGTTGCCATCCTGCTTGTACCCCCAGCCCTCGGCAAGGGTGTACTCATGGCGCACCCCGCCCACCAGCCGAAGCCGGTTTTGGAGGAACTTGCCATCCGCCATCGCATAGCCGGCCAGGATCGTCTCCCGCAGCCAGGGGGACCGCACCGCGCGGTTCCGGATGGTGTCGCCGATGTTCGTCGCGGACCGCACGAACCAGCCGGGATTCGCGTTGAACGCCCGCGCCACCTCCCAGGGGCTCGCCCACTCCGGTCCGCGCACCCCGAAGCCGGGACTGCGGCCCGCATCGGCACTATCCGCAAAGTTCACGCGCGAGGAGGCCATGTATTCATCCCCCGATGACAAAAGCCCGTCCGGGCCCGCGTAAGTGCTGGTCCAGAGGGAGTATTTGGCATCGCGCGTCATCTCGTTGGCGCTGCCTCCCGCCTTCACGGAAACCACGGCGCCCGGCCAAGCGAATTT
Source organism: Verrucomicrobiota bacterium (assembly GCA_030832235.1). GTDB lineage: Bacteria > Verrucomicrobiota > Verrucomicrobiia > Opitutales > Opitutaceae > ER46. The sequence continues at coordinate 3,326 of JAURJO010000234.1, read as the reverse complement.
CCGCACCACGTTGCCCCGGACCTCCTTCACCGTGTCATGCGAGTCGGCGGGCTGGCTTTGCACCTGCCCTAGGGTGAAACTCGAGAGCTGGTAGGGATCCATTTCCTGGCCCGCCGCGTTCAGGACGCTGACCCGCTGCACCGAGGACGTGGAGTTATCGACTCCCTCGAGGTTCACCGTGCGGACGTTGGGCATCGAGGTGCCCAGGCCGTTCCAAAAACCCTTGGCCATGTCGCGCACCCGGTTGTTGGAATTGGAGAAGCTGCCGGCCAGCTCCGCGTCCCACGCGGCGCCGCGATACTCCCACCTCGCACCCAGTTGCCGCAGAAGGCCGTTGCGATTCTGGAAACTATTGCCGAGGGAAACCGTGCCGGTGCCGGCGGACCCGGTGGAGCCGTAGGTGTTGTGCTCGTCCCACCGCACCGGAGCCCCGCCCCCGGTGTTGAAGGTGATCGTGCGAGTGGCCTGCTGCTGGTAATTCGCGTTGGCCTGCGCGGAAAACTGCACCACGTGGCGGGGCAGGGGCTTCCAATCCACCTTCACGGACCCGGAGGTGCGCTCGATCCGGTTCGGCGCGTAACTCGCCGCGAGGGAGGTCGTCTGCGGATTGTTGGCGAACGACACGAATGTCGGCTGTCCGGCGCTGCCCGTGTAGTACCGGCGGCCGAGGACCGACTTCCGTTGCAGGTAGAACTGGGATGACTGTGCCAGGTTCACCACCACTCCCAGACTGCGGCTGATCGGATTGACGTAGGTCAGGTCGAAATTCGGCAGCACCTTGAAGCTGCGCGACTCCCCCGGCCCCGGAGAGCGGCTCAGCCCGAGTTCGTTGCTGTTTGCGGAGAGGTACGCCTGAAACCGCAGTTCCTGCCGGGGCCGTTCGAACGCGCTGCGACTGACGAAATTCACGGCGCCGCCGAGCAGATTGGCGGACATGTCCGGCGTGGGCAGTTTGGTGACCTCGATGCGGGCGAGATTGTTGATGTTCGCCTGCTCGAGCAGAAAACCACGGGAGGAGGTCTGGGTGTTGGCGATCAGCGTGCTGGCGAGTTGTCCGCCGTCCATCGTCACGTTGGTGTAGTTCGGATCGAAGCCGCGAACCATGATGCCCGACGGGCTGTTGCCATCCTTCACGTCGAGCGAAATACCCGGGATGAACTTCACGAACTCGCCGATGTTCCCTTGGTTGATGTCGCCGAAAGCGTCGGTCGCCACCACATCCTTCCGGTTCGCGGCGAAACGCTGTTCGTTGATCGCGATCGCCGCCGCATCGGTCTCCCTTTGGCTCTGCACCACGAAGCGCCCGAGTTGCACCAGGGAATCCTCCCGCGAGCCCGCTTCACGCAGGAGCACATCCTGCGTGACGGCCCCTTCGGCCGGCAGGTTCACCACGACACGCTGCGTCGCCAGGCCCGTGTGAAAGAACTCGAGCGTGACGGGGCCGGCCGGCAATCCGGCGAGCCGGTACTCTCCGAACGCGTTCGAGAACACCTCGATGCCGCTTCCGGCCACCCGCACCCGCGCGTTGCCCAGATACTGTCCTGAGACACCGCTCTGCACGCGACCTTCCACCGCGCCACCCGAAGATGCCTGCGCCGGCAACGGGAGCGCCGCGGCCATCAGCACCGCGAACGCAAGGGTGAGCGCCGCGGCGGCGCGAACGTTGGCATAACTGGAAACGAGGGAAAAAATTGAAGTCATGATTTACGTGTTCGGGATTCCGGGAAGGACGGCCGCGAGGGACGAAGGGTGCGATGGATGAAACAGGCCCGTACCCCGGCGTGAAATCCGCCAAGGGATGGACAGTCCGAGTCGGCGGGACGAACACCCCTTGCCGCGGCGACGGTATTTTGTTGGGACAGCATGATGGACGCCCGGAGCATCGAGCCCTCGCCTTCCCCTTGCCCGCGCGGCTGGCTGGCGGCCGCCACCGCGGTGATCGCGGTGACGACGATCGCGGCCCATGGCGTGGGTTTAAGCGGAGAGTTTGTCCTCGATGACTTCGGCAGCGTCGTCGGGAACCCGACGATTCGCGCCCTGTGGCCGCCGCAATGGATGTTTCCCCCGATCGACGCGGGAACCGGCGGCCGCCCCTTCTCCAACCTGACACTCGCCCTCGATCATCAGTTGGGGGGACTTTCTCCCCGGCAGTACCGGTTGACCAACGTCGCTCTGCACCTGGCCAACGCGCTCACCCTCTTTGCGCTGGTCCGCCGGATCGCCCTCCTGCCCGGAATCGCGCTGGGCGCGAGGTCGGCGGTGACGTTCGCCACGGTCACCGCGACGATCTGGGCGGCTCACCCGCTCACCACGGCGGCCGTCGGCTACATTTCGCAACGGACCGAGGTGCTGATGGCCCTCTGCGCCCTCCAGACCTTACACGCGTTCCTGCGTTTCGCGGTGACGCGGCGGTGCGCCTGGGGCTGGCTGGCGGTCGTCGCGGCCAGCCTGGGTATGGCGAGCAAGGAAGGAATGGTTGCGGTACCGGTGCTCGTGTGGCTCCTGGACGTGAAACTGATTTCAGGAGGCGCCCGCGCCGCGTGGCGGGCCCACCGCTGGTTGCACTGCGGAATGGCCGCAACGTGGCTGCTGCTCGCCGCCCTGATGGCCGGTTCGCATCTGTCGGAACGGGGCGTCGGTTTCGGTTCCGGTGTGTCGGCGGGCGCCAACCTGCTGCTGCAAACCCGAGCCGTGCTCCACTACCTTCAACTCGCACTCTGGCCGCATCCGCTCGTATTCGACCACGGCTGGGACCCGGACCTGCCCCACTCCCCGGCCGTCGCGGCGGCCGGGATGGCGCTCGTTGCAACCGGAATCGTCATCCTGCTGCGGCGCCAACCTGTAGCCGGAATCGCCTTGGCGTGGTTCGCGGTCCTGCTCGCCCCGTCGTCCAGCGTCGTTCCGGTGATCCACCAGCCGGTGGCCGAGTCGAGAGCCTACCTCGCGCTGGCCGGGATCACGGGATTGGCGGTGATCACCGGGAGGCGGCTCTTCCGATGCCGGCCCGCGACCGGGATGACGGTCGGGTTGGCACTCGCCGGCGGATTGGCGCTGCTCAGCGCCGCACGCTGCCAGGTCATGATACGGGAGGAAACCCTCTGGCGGGAAACGATTGCGCGGCAGCCCCGCAATGCGCGCGCCCACGCGCAGCTCGGCGCGGCTCTGCTGAGAAAAAATGATCCGGCGGGCTCGGCCGGGGCCTCGCGGGCCGCGTTGCGGCTTCGGCCGGATTACACGGACGCGCGGGTGAACCTCGCGCTGGCGTTGCTGCGGAGCGATCGCCCCTCCGACGCACGTTCGGAATTGGAACAGGCGGTCGCCGGGGA
>JAURJO010000233.1 GCA_030832235.1 Verrucomicrobiota bacterium | reverse complement strand
CCCAACGTGAAGAACATCGTGGCGATCGACGCCTACGGAAATCTTCCGAATATGAACGCGAGTGAGCTCGCCATCCTGCTCCCCGGCGTCGCCGGCACGGTGAACGACGAGGGCAATTACAACGGCATGAACATCCGCGGGATCGCGGCCAACCTGAACACCATCACGGTCGACGGCGCCCTCCTCGGCAGCCAGGGCGGCTCCGCCCGCGCGACCCGCATCCATACCCTAACGGGCTCTATGTTCGAGAGCCTTGAGCTCACCAAGGGCCACACGCCCGACAAGGGGGCCGACTCCCTCGGCGGCACCATCAACCTCAAGAGCCGTTCGCCGCTCAACCAGAAGGAAAAGCGCCGTCTCACCTTCAATCTCTCCACGCGGATCGCGCCGTCGTTCACCGAGCAGATCCCGATGCGCGAGCGCCACCGCGCCCATCCGTTGCTCAACGTCGCGTGGCAGGAGGTCTTCGGCGTGCTCGGCGAGGAGCGCAACCTGGGCGTCGCCGTGAACCTGTTCTACAGCGAGCAGGCGGTCGGTAATTTCGGCACCACGCGCAATTTCCAGAACACCTCCACTCAGCCTGCGTACCTCTGGGACTACGGCACCGAGGACAATTACAACAACCGCAAGCAATCGAGCGTGAACGCGAAGGTCGATTACCGGCTCTCGGCCGCAACGAAGGTTTCGCTCAACACCATTTACAACGACGCCTTCGAGCGCTTCCGCCTGCGCTACGGTTTCCGCGCCTACACCGGCTCCGCCACCGCGGTACCCAACGCCACCTCCGGCATCGTGCCCGGCTTCACCGATCGCATCACCGAGGTGCGCGCCGTGTCCGGATCCAACGTCGATATCACCTCGCAGATGTCGAATTTCTTCCATCGTCAGCGCCACCTCGACCTGAACGTGGAGCACAAGTGGGGCGCGCTCGAGGTCGACTACGGCTGGGCACTCAGCATCGATCACATTAACGGCGGCGGCGGCGACGGTGGCGTACTTGTGAACCGCAACATCGCGCCCGTCGGCTGGATCCTCGATCGCACGCAGTCGGATCTTTTCCCGCGCCTCATCCAGACCGCCGGCCCCGACCTGCGTCTCGCCTCCAGCTACAAGCCCAACAGCTACAATTTCGCCGACACGAAAAACATCCACGAACCACGGGAGGTGCGCGCCAACGTGAAGTACCTGGTCCCGGTCGAAATGAAGCTTTCGCTCAAGGCCGGCGCCCGCGTGCGCGAGGAGAAGGTCGAGGACCGCAGCAAATCGCGACGTTACAATTTCACCGGCCTCCATGCGGGCCAACTTCCGACCGACCCGAGCATCATCACCTACGGTGACTTGAAGAGCGGGCTGAAGATCCCCGCCTGGAGCGCCAACGCCATCGCTCGCGGCCGCACACCACTCGACTCCGTCCTCTGGTCCGAGGATCGCTACTTCGCCGAGCAGCAGAAGTTCACCAATACCCGCGGAGCGACTGAAACCGTGACCGCCGGCTACATCATGGCCCAGGGCAGCATCGGCCGCACCGGTTTTCTCACCGGCGTCCGCACCGAGAAGACCGACGACGAAAGCTGGGGCTGGGTGCGCTCCCGTGTCGCGACTACCGCCGCGCAGCAATTGGCCGACCCGGTCGGTTCCGCGCAAAAGGACTACGCCGCGAACCGCCGCGAGCTGAAGGGCAGCTACACGAAATCCTTCCCCAGCGTGCACCTGACGCAGGACCTGATGCCGAACCTCAAGGCGCGGCTCTCCTGGTCGAACAGCTTCGGCCGCCCGCCGCTCAGCGGATTTTACCCGAGCGAGACCGCGAACGACACGGCCCGCACCCTCACCGTCCCCAATCCGTCCCTGCGCCCGCAGACCGCGGAAAACTGGGACACCACGCTCGAGTATTATTTCGAACCGGTCGGCAACCTGTCGGTCGGCTGGTTCCGCAAGACGATCCGCGACTACTTCGTCAGCGGTATCCAGAACGGAATCGTCGGCACCGGCGGCGACAACGGCTACGGCGGCGAGTACGCCGGCTACACTATCCTCACGCAGGCCAACCTCGGCACTGCCGACATCAAGGGCTGGGAGTTCAGCTACCTGCAGCAGTTCACTTTTCTGCCGGGTCTACTCAAGGGCCTGTCACTCTCGGTCAATTACACCCTGCTCGACACCAGCGGCGACTTTGGTGGCTCCGTGCAGCGCACCACGGGACAGGTGCCGGGATTCATACCGCGCTCCGGCAACATCAGTCTCGGCTGGCGCCATCGCTCGTTCAGCGCACGGGTGACCGCGAACCGCGTCGGCGACTACATCCGCAACTTCACCGCCATCGGCTCCGGCGCGAACCTCTACACCGAGGCCCGCACCGTCGTTAACGCCGGTGTGGCTTATCAATGGCGTCCCGCTATCGGTTTCACCCTCGACGTGGGGAATGTCTTCAACGAAGGCCAGCGCTGGTACCGCGGCATCCCGGATCAGATGGCGCAGATGTACATCCCGGGCACGACGGTGACGGTCGGGGTCAGCGGGCGGTTCTGATCCGGAGCATTGCCCGGGAGCGAGCCAACCTCCGGCGCCACTCGCTCCGCCCTCAGCGTTTCTTCGTTTTTGCCGGCGGGGAGGCGCTTGCCCGCTGGCCGGCCGGATCTTCATTCGGGGTGCCGCTCCAAAGCGGTGCGCGGTTATTCGCGTTCCACTGCGCCCATTCGGCCGCCATGGCCGCAACCACGTCGGGATGTTTGGCCGCGAGATCGTCAGTTTCCCCGATGTCCCGGGATAAATCGAACAGCTGCCAGCCGCTATTGGTTTTCGCCTCGAAGTCCCGCCAATCGACGAGCTTCCAGTTTCCCCGGCGCACCGCGCGCTGAGGACCAAAGCGCCAGAAAATCGCGGCGTGCGGCGCCTCCTTTCTCGACCCGTTCAGATGCGGCAGCAGATCGGCCCCCTCCAATCCTTGCGGCCGCAATTGCCCGGCTGCCGCCAGGGCGGTCGGCAGGATATCCAGAGCGCTGATCGGATGGTCAAAGGTCGCGCCCGCCGGCAGACGTCCGGGCCAGGAGACGAAAAACGGCACGCGGATTCCGCCCTCGAGCATCTGCCCTTTGTCGCCGCGCAGAGGCGTGTTCACGCCGGTGTTGTAGGCAAAGAAACCTTTCCTCCCCGAGCCGCCGTTGTCGCTCAGGAAGAACACGAGCGTGTCCTTTTCCTGTCCGCTCGCGCGCAGGTGCGCCGTCACGCGGCCGATCGCCTCGTCGAGTCCGAGCAGGAGCGCCAGGTACCCGCGCCGCGCTGGGTCCGTGACCGCCGCCGGCACGCGATCACGCCAGCGCTCCGCGATCTCCAGCGGCGTATGCACCGCGTTATATGCAAGGTAAAGGAACCAGGGCTTCGCGGCATCGCGACGCATGAAGCGGATCGCCTCGTCCGTGAAAAGGTCGGTCGCGTGTCCCTCGAGCTTCTGCACCTCGCGGCCCCGGTAGATCAGGTCGTGCGAATGCGCGCTGCCGAACTTCGGGGCCGCCTTCGCGTGCAGCAGGTAATTGTGCCCGCCCACCAGGAAGCCGAAGAATTCATCGAACCCCCGCGATTGGGGATGATGGGCGGCGTCGAACCCCTGGTGCCACTTCCCGATCAGCGCGGTGCCGTAGCCCGCGGCCTTCAGCCGGTCGGCGATTGTTCGCTCTCCCAGCGGCAGACCCAGGACGGCCTCGTCCCCGACGTGCGGGTTGAACTCATGTCCGAAACGCGTCTGGTACCGACCCGTGAGAAAGCCTGCCCGCGACGGGCTGCAATACGGCGCCGTGACATAGCCGCTGGTGCAGCGCACCCCCGCTCCGGCCAGGGCATCGATGTTCGGCGTGCGCACCTCCCTTCCGCCGTGGACGCCGATATCCGCATACCCCAGGTCACGGGCGACAATCACGAGCACGGCGGGTCGCGCGCCTGCGATAGACGCGCCGAGCATTCCGAGAAGCAACAGAGCCGGGGTGATGACTTTCATCGGGGTGACGAGGAGATGCCGCTATCTCCGCGCAAAGTCACGCGGAGATCCGCATTGCTCTGGGTGAAAGCGTGTTTTCCCGAACGATTCCCATCACTGATACCGCTTTCGCACTCAGCCGTGCCATCGGCGAAATCCGCGGTTCAAATCCGCCAGTTTTGGAAAAGCCTTT
>JAURJO010000232.1 GCA_030832235.1 Verrucomicrobiota bacterium | reverse complement strand
TCGAAATCATGATCGTCGTCGTCATCATCGGCCTGCTGGCCGCGATGGCGATTCCCGCGTTCCAAAAGGTGCGGGTGTCCTCCCAGGATAAGGCCGTCCTTAATAACGCCCGCCAGCTCGCCGCCGGAGCCGACCAGTACTTCCTGGAGAATGGCGTCACGACGGTGGCCAAGTCGAACCTCCTAGGTTCCGACAAGTACGTGAAGGCGCTCAACACTGTCGCCAGCGAGTCTTACCCGGACAACTACACGCAAGGTGTCACCATCACGGTTGGCGCCATTGCCGGCGCGCGCACGGTGACCTACGCCCCGTAAGGCAAAACCTTTAATCACCTTATCGCCCGACCGGAAACGGCCGGGCTTTTTTGTGCCCGGATCCCGCCTCGGACGTTGTCGGAAGGTCGTTTCCTCGTCATGCTTGGCGGCATGATAGGGGCAAACTTCAGGGCCGTGGTGCGCGAACCGCGCCTGCGATGGTTGCTGCTTTCGGCGGTTCTCGCCGTGGCGGCGGGATTCTGGGCGGTGCCTGACCGGCATGCGATCACGGTCGTTTCCCGTGCCGGCTACTGGATGGTGCTAGCTGGTTTCGCCGGCTGGATCTGGTCGCTGCGGGCGGTTTTCTCGGATGCTCGCGCCGTGATCGCGGGGCGCCAATGGGATCCCGCCGGTGTGGCGATTGTCGCCGCCGGCGGCCTCGTGCTCCTCGTGCACGAGGCGTTCGGTTTCAAGATCGTGATGGATGAACTGATGCTGCTCGGCACCTCGATGAGCATGCATGTCGACCGGTTGGTGCTCACGCCGCTCCGGGGGAACGACATCCAAGGCGCGTTCGAGATCCTCGATGGCGTGGTCGACAAGCGACCGGTGTTCTTCCCTTTCCTGCTTTCGGTCCTCCACGACGTCTCCGGTTACCGTCCGGAAAACGCCTTCGCCCTGAACGTTATCCTCACGTTCGTCCTGCTGGGGTTGACATGGAGCCTGGGTCGGCGGCTCGCTGGCCGGACCGGCGGCGCCCTCGGGGTTGTCCTGCTCGCCGGACTGCCGCTGCTGGGCCAGAACGCCACGGGCGGCGGCTTCGAGCTGCTGAATCTGGTGATGATTCTCGCGACCCTGCTGCTGGGGGTGCGTTTCGCGGAACGTCGGGACGGGGCATCGCTCGCCGCTTTTGTGTTTTCCGCCGTGCTGCTGGCGCAGGTGCGTTACGAGTCGGTTGTCTTCCTGGCCCCCGTCGCCCTGGTGGTGATCTGGGTTTGGACGCGGGACGGCAGGGTCGATATTCCTTGGGCGGTCGTCGCCGCGCCCCTCCTGTTGATCCATGTGCCGCTGCACCAGCGCATCTTCGACCTGCGGGCCTCGGCGTGGGAACTCTCCAGCCGTCCCGGATTCACCGAGCCGTTTTCCCTCTCCTACGTCCCGGAGAACCTGGCGCACGCCTTGGCGTTCTTTTTCGGCCGCGCATCCGACCAGCCCAACTCCCCCGTGCTCTCGGCGCTGGGTTGCCTCGCGGTGCCATTCGCCCTGCTCGGCATCGCGCGCTGGCGGCGCGCCCCGGCGGGCGTGCCGCCAGCGTCGGCGGTCACCGCGGTCTTCGGCCTGGGCTTCCTTCTGCATTTCGCGCTGCTCATGGGCTACTTCTGGGGCCGATTCGACGACCCGGTGATCCGGCGGTTGAGTTTGCCGGCCCATGTCGGCTTCGTGCTCGCGATCCTGCTGGTTTTGCCGGCGATCCCCGCTTCCGGTTTTCGTCGCCTGGTGCTGGCCGTCGCCGCGCTCGGACTCCTCGTGCGCGGGGTGCCGTCGATGGCGGCCCACGCTTACAGTCAGGAATACACGCCCGGACGGGAAACAGCGTGGCGGAGGGAATTCATGGCGGCGATGCCGCGGCCTGATTACCTCATGATCGACAACGACGCCACCCTCTGGGTCACCCACCGGGTTTCGGCGACGCCGACCTCGCTGGCCCCCAAGCGGAGGGTCGACATCGCCTTTCATCTCCGGAACCGGACCTTTTCCGACATCTTCGTCTTCCAGCGTTTCAATGTGAATCCGGACACCGGCGCGCTGACGTTACGCGCGGGGGATGATCCGGGCCCCGAGTTTGTCCTGGAGCCGGTGGCGGAGCGGCGACTGCACCCGCTCACGCTTTCCCGGATCAGCCGGGTGAAGGAGATTCGCTCCGCCGGCGAGACCGTCTCGGCTCCCGAAACCGTCCGCGCGGCGACCCCGCTTTCCGCCGCGGAGCTGGAGCGCGTGCGACTCCAGTTCCTGGAGACTTACCTGAAAAAGCTTCCCTGAGGCGTGGCACTTCCGGTCATGGTTCCGCTCCGGGCGTTATCGATCCTGCGGGAGGCACCGCGTTCGCGGGTGCTTCTCCTGCTGCTTTCCGGGACGGCCTCGCTCGCGGCCGGGTTCGTGCTGGTTCCGCCCGTCATCGCGGAGAGGGCAATCGTTAACGGCGGTTACTTCTATATTCTCGGGGTCGTCGTCCTGTGGCTGGCGCTTCTTCGCCGTGTGATCGCGCGGGCCAGCGGGCATTGGCGCGAGACATTAAGCCCGCCGGGCCCCCTGCTGGTCGCGTGGTTGGCATGTTCGATCTTCGCGGCCGCTTCGGACGATTTCGCGCCCAAGGTCCTGTTCGACGAGCACGTTGTGCAGGGCACCGCGTGGCATCTCCACGCGACCAAGGAAATCGGCACGCCGGTGCGGGCCTATGACGTGGCGGGAAGCTGGACGGCCATCGACGTCTATCTCGACAAGCGTCCCTATCTGCTGCCGTTCCTCATTTCCCTCGCGCACGATCTCACGGGCCACCGGCCGCTGAACGCGTTCATCCTGAATATCCTGCTGGCGGCGGTGTGCCTAGGACTTACCGGCTGGATTGCCCGGCGGCTGACGGGGTCGCGAGGGGCATCCGCGCTTGCGATGGCATTGCTGGCCACCACGCCGCTGTTCGGGCAGAATGCCACCGGTTCTGGACTGGAGATGCTGAATCTCGCCCTCATCGCGACCCTCGCGGTGGCCGCTATCCTCCACCTTCAAACCCCGGATGATCCGGACCGCCTTTCGTTGCTTGCCGTCACGGCCGTGCTGCTGGCGCAGAGTCGTTACGAGTCCGTGCTGTTCGCCGTCGCGACGGCAGGTGTCATCATGACGGGTTGGTGGAAACGGGGCCGCCTGGTGCTGACGTGGCCTTTGCTCGGAGTGCCTCTGCTTTTCGTGCCTTGGGCGTGGCACAGCCGGATTGTGGATGCGCGCCCGCAGCTTTGGGAGTTGCGCGAGGGCGACACCGCGAGGTTCGGCTGGCGGTATGTTTCCGGCAACCTCGAGGGCGCGTGGAATTTCTTTCAGTCCGTCGCGCCCGACCAACCGGGCTCGCTCGCGCTGGTGTTGCTCGGCTGCGCCGGGGCCTTGCTGCTTGTTCGCCGCATCCTGAGCCAACGTGCGTCTCCCTTGCCGGCCGCGGCCGTCGGCGTGGCGTGGGTGGGATTCGGCGTGGCTGCGCACTTCGCGGTCGTAATGTTCTACTATTGGGCGCGGCTCGATGAGCCAGTCACGGCACGCTTCGCCCTCCCTTCCCTGCTGATGCTGGCCCTGCTTGCCGCCGCGGTCGTCCGCCTGTCTCCCCTGCCGGGCGCCTTCGCATTGCGGACTTCCTTCGCGGTCTGGTTCCTGTGGCTGGCCGCCGTGGGCGGGCCGGTTTTCGCGCAGCGCCTTTACACGACGAGGAATCTGGTGCGCCACGAGGTCGAGTGGGAACTCGACCGGGTACGTTCCCGTACCGGACCGGTGCTCGTGATCACCTCGAAAGCAACACTGCCGTACATCCTGCAACGGGTCTCAGCGGTGAATCTCTCCGTCGCCCGACTGAGAGGGGCCGAACTGGCATGGCACATGGAGCGCGGCACGTTCCGCGAGGTCCTGGTCACCCAGGTGGTCCGGCCGACCGCCGCCGCCGGGAACCCGGCGATCGATCCCTCCTGCGTTTTGCCCGGCGGTTTCAAATTGGAGCCGATCGAGCGGAAAAGATTCGGCGCGCGATGGATCCAGCTCAGCCGCCTGGTCTCGGTACAGCTGCCGGCGGCGGAGTCGCGGCCGGCCGATTGATCCCCCTGCCGGCCGCGGCCGACTCAAGCGCCTGCTGCCAGTCACGAATGGTTCCTCCGGTCACCGCCGCGATCTCAATGGCGTCGAGTCGGAAAACGAGGATGGAGTAGCCGATCATCGCGACCGGTCGTTTGAGGCGCAGGTAGTGGCAAAGACGCGCGAAACGCAGGCTCTCATAGGTCATCCAGCCCGCCCTCCAGTTCTCCCGCGGCGCCTTCGTCAGGAGTTCTTCGCGGCGCGCAGGGTCGCCCTGAAACGCAAGGAAGTCGGGCTCGAGTTCCCGCAGGCGCTGGAACTCCGCCTCGAATTCCGCTGTCCATGGTCCGCGGTGTCGGCTGTACACCTGTTGCAGCATGGTCGCGCTGATCGCGAAGACCCCGGGCTCAAGACGGTGCCAAAGCCGCGCGGCGCCGACTTCCGGAAGTGTGGGTAACGCGGTGGCGCGGATGCCCTCGTGGGCCGGATCCCCGGTGCCGAAGTAGGAGAGTGAAACCGCTTCGCCGCGTGCGTTGCCGTTGAGCCACGCGCGAAGCCCCGGCAGGTCCTGGCCCCAGTCGAGCGAGCTATCGACCAAGTGGCGCCAGCCGTTTTCCGGTCCGCCCACGATCTGATTGAAATAGGCGAGGTAGTGCGGACGCACGCGCCACGATTCGGCGGCGTGCCAGACGAGGAGCACCGCGACGACGGCCCACGCGCCGCGGCCGGCGGCGCTGACCGCGGGGGCTAGTGCGCCGGTGGCGATGAACAACACCGGATAGATTGGCAGCAGGTGACGGTGACCGATGTTGAGGTTCGAGGCCAACGAGGCGGCGACGTACACCGCGAAAAGCACCCCGAGCGGCGCGATTTTACCCGCCCACTTCCGACACCAATCCACGTTGGCATTGGCCGCCCGCCGCGCCGTCGCGAGCCCGGCCAGGGCGAGGAGCCCCAGCAGGGGCAGCGTGGTCTTGATCAGGAACGCCCACGGGAAAAACGACACCCAACCGGTCACGCTGTATTCGCCGCTCATGAATGCGCCGCGGGCGCGGGCGAATTGCAGGACAAACGCGAGGCCGTGCAACCAGGCCTCGGGCAACACGCGCCATTCCCGCAGCCAGACGAGGAGGTCCGCCTTCCAGCCGAGGGCGATCAGCAGCGAGTTCCAATCGTGGCTGAAGTGTGCGCCGGCGTTATCTCCTGCGAACGCGGAGAAACGGAACCCGTACGCCGCCCAGATCACGGTCCAGACCGCGGCGGCATGGCCGAGAACCGTAACGGCGAGTCGCCGCCAGGCTGCGCGCCCTCGACCGCTTCGGGTTTGGCCGATGCCCCAAAAACCTCCGAGCAGGCCCAGCATCGGCACGAGCAGCACCGCGGAGAATTTGGCGATGAAGGCGAGTCCGCAGATGGCGGCGCTGATCAGCGCGCCGGTCAGCCCGGGTTCGCGCAGATGCCGCCACCACGCCCCCACGGCCGCCAGGAAAAGCAGCGTCATCGTCATGTCCGAGGTCGCGAGCGGACCGTGCGCGAGGAAGTTCGGGCAGAAGACCAGCGCAACGAGCGAAATGAATCCGCCCGCCGTGCCGAAAAGTACGCGGGACCACGCGAACACCAGCAGCGCGGTCGCCGCGCTCACCAGCGTCATGACAGCCCGGGCGAGGAACAGGCGTTCCTCCGCCGGCAGGCCCGATCCGTAGAAGAAAGCGTGGCCGTAGCGCCAGACGTCGGCGCCTTTCCAGTCGGTGCGATCCGCCGGAGGCAGCAGATCGCCGGCGAGGGTGAGGGGTAGCGCCGCGAGGCGTTGCGGGAGGTTCCCGTTCTCCGGCTGCAGACGAAAATCTCCGCGGGAGTTGTAGGCGTGTCCCGCCGTGAGATGCGCGATCTCGTCCGAGGTCATGCTCTTCTCCGCAGTCGCCGTCACGCCGAGCACCGCGTGCAGGGCGGCCAGCCCGCAGGCCAGCGCGAGCAGCAGCGCTTCGCCCGGTTTGCGGAGGAGTTGAATCACCATGTCACGCTGCGGACCGGAGTTGCCTTAAACAATCCGTTCCTCCGCGCGACGTCGGTCGTGCGGGCGCAGCAAGGGGAAACAGGCTGGCGGTGAGGAGCGCGACGGTGATCCACGCGACCGGTTGCGTGGCGGTGAGCCAGAGCGCGTCTCCGGCGGCGATATCAGCGGCTGGGCGCGGTCCCAACGAGGCGTTGTGGACCAGGCAGTACAGGCCGTCGAGCCAGAGGACTGCGAGGAGAAGTCCGAGGGTGGCTCGTCCGCCGCGCCCCGAGGCAGGAGAGGCGAGGTGAGGGATAAGTAGCAGCGCGAATATCAGCCGGTAGGCGTAGTTGCCGGTGACGAGGAAACATCCCGTGAGCAGCGCCACGCCGGTGACGTAGGCGAATTGAGCGGGGCCCGCTTGGAACGGACGCGGCGGGCGCGGCCCCCAGCCGAGCAACGCGCAGGCCGCCGCGAGGCCGGCCAGAAAGAGCGCCGCTCCGGCGCGGGCCGGGATCCCCGGTAGCCCCAACAGGTCGAGCGCGATCGTGGCCCCGAAGGTGTGCAGGCCTCCGGGCACCGGCATCGTGCCGATCGCGCGATCGACGCTCGAAGTGGCCATCGCGAGCGCCCCCGCGAGCCCGGCCAGCAGGGTGAGCCGCCACGCGCGCGGCGTGGGTTTTCGTAAAAGAAAAGCCGCCGCGGCCACGATCGGATAAAACTTCAGGCCCGTTGCGATCGCCACCGCTCCGGCGAATGCGCCGTCGCGGGGCGCGGTATCTTGCTTAAGCCAGCCCAGGCCCGTCACGAGCACCGCAAAGACGACGAGATCATTGTTCGCGCGATTTACGGCGAGCAGGACCGGCGGCGAGAGCAATGCCGCCGCGAATACCGCCGCGCGGGTGAAACTGGCGGGCCGCAGCAGGAAGAACGCCGAAACGAGGAAGGCCGCCACCCATAGAGAGCCGAAGAAAAAGTTGTGGTCGCGGGTGAGTCCCGTCGCCGCCAGCCCGAGCCACCAGCCCGAATAGCAATGGGGGCGACCGTAAATATCCAGCGGGTTGGGCAGCCAGGGGTCCGCACCGGCGCGTACCGCGTCGGCGGCGGCGAGAATGGCGGCTGAGTCGATGAACCAGCGCCCGTCTGTGTTCAGCCCCAGCAATGCTAGAATTTGCGGGAAATGCACCGCGGCGAGATATCCCGTCGCCACCGCCACAAACAGGGCTCCAGTGGGGTACCGGTGCGCGGATTCCTGCGGGATTTCGGGCGAATCCTTCATCGTTCCTCCCCGCGAGGGTTCGCTTCCCGCTCCGGCTTGGCAAGGCGCACGCTAGATTCGACAAGTCCGCGGCGGCGCCACAGCTTCCGCGCCGGACTGTGGATTCCGCCGAATACGAAAACCTCGCCGCGCTCGAGCGCGACCACTGGTACTACTCCGGAAAGCGGCGCCTGGTGCGCGCGTGGATCGAGCGCCTGCGCCCGCCCGCCGCCGGTGACGTGCTGCTCGACTGCGGCGCGGGCACCGGGTTGTTCGCCGCCGAGATGGAGTCCCGCTGCCGCGTTCTCGTGCTCGATGACCACGAGGAGTCCCTAAGGATGCTGCGCGTGCGTTTCGAGCCCGGCCAGGTGTTGGTGCCGTCCGGCGGAAATGTACCGCTCCCCGATGCGTCCCTGGATTACCTCACGGCGCTCGACGTGCTTGAGCATATCCCCGATGACGCCGCGGTGGTGCGCGGTTTCGCGCGGCTCCTCCGTCCGGGCGGCCTCGCGGTCGTGACGGTGCCTGCGGGCATGGCCTTGTGGAGCGACTGGGACGTCGCGTTGCACCATCAGCGGCGCTACTCGCGGCGGGAGCTGTGCGCGCTCTTCGGGCCGGGGGATTGGGAGATTGTCCATGTGAATCATACCAACGTCGTCGCGTACCCGGCGGTCTGGCTCCTGCGGCGCTGGCGCGGATGGCGGGGAAACCCCGGCGGGGCGGAGAAGCGCGCCGAGGACCGGCTGCCCCCGCGCTGGCTCAACACGCTGCTGCGCGCGACCTTCGTCGGCGCGGGACTCAGCCGGATTCCGTTTCCATTCGGCGTGAGCCTGCTGCTGGCGGCGCGCCGGCGCGGCTGAGCGGGTCAGGGTGCGAGGCGCGCGAGGGCCTCTTCGCCGCCGGCCGCGTTTTTCAGCAGCAGAGTCGCCTCCCGCGGGAGGCGGGTCGGATCGGGGGAGCTGAAGTAGAGCGACAGCAGGGCTGGGCCGCTGGTCACGATCGGCCACCGTGCCTCGACCGCCGGTCCCGCCGGATCCCCGCGCGGCGAAAGGGGGGTGATCTCCACGCGGGTGTTTTGCCCGTTCAGCTGGACCGAGGCGGGATGGCCTGGTGCCAGTTCGATCGCCGCCACCGGTTCCCCCGTCCGCAGCAGCAGCGGAAGCCGGATCAGGTGCCTCTCACCTCCTTGCGTGCTTTCCGCCCGTTCGAGCAGGTCGGCGAGCAGAAACGGCCGGATGCTCCTTCCGCGACGCACGCGGAATTCCATGTCGGCGGCACGGAAGGCCGGCTCGAACTCGCGCGTGATGAAGTCGTGCAAGGGCCCCGCGGGTGCGAATCCGCGGTTGCGAAGAAATTCCACGTGCAGTTGGTCGGTGATCACCACCGCCCGCGGGCTGCCCTCGAGGCGGCGGATGATTTCCCGCTGACGTCCTTCCCCCAGCAGCGAGAACCAATGGGTGACGTTGGCCGGCCCCGGGGTCGGGGCTCCGCTCCACAGGTTGAAACTGAACATGCCCGGCTCGGAGAAAAGGAGGTCGGCGTGGGCCGTCGCGTTCAACGTGAGCACGCGCAGCAGCGCGGCGGAGTCCACCGGTTGCCGCATCGGACCGGTGCCCGGCAAGCCGAGGCTGACCCCGTCGGAGCGGCGGATCGATTCACGGCCGAGGTTCCAGCCGGCTACCCACGCGGAAACGAACGCGCCCAGCGCGAGCGCACTCCCGGCGAGGCGAATGGTCCGCGGCGCGAACCGCGCGTTCCACTTTGCGCGGAGCCAGCGGGCGGCCTCCCACGCGCCGATCGCCGCCGCCGGGATCGCCAGCACGCAACCCCACGCCACCTGACTGCCCGCCACCGGATACGCGTGGAGGCATTGGCCTAGCAGGAGAAGCACGATCCAGTTCCGGGCTGAATCGGTGCGCGGGTCGCCGCCCTCCAGGCGCCAGGCCAGCAGCCACAGCGCGGGCAGCGTCGGGATGAAGAGGTTGAACGAGACGAGCAGGGGTGGAGGCCGGAGCAGGCAGAGGGCGATCCCCGCCGCGTAGGCGATTCGCAGAATGGCCACCGCGGTGTCCGTGGCGCCGGGACGGTGGCGGCGCAGGATCAGCGCCGCCACGCACATCGCGAGGGTCACTCCGGCGTACCAGTCCATCGCCGGCGGCCAGGAGACCGGATGCGAGAACTTCACGGAGTTCCGGAGCGGACCGAGCACTATTCCCTCCAACAGATCCGCCGGGCTGCTGCCGCGGATGAGCGGGACGGCCAGGATCGCCGCCGCCACCACAAATCCTGAAACCAGCGCCGGAGCCGCCGACCGAGGGGTCAGGTCCCGCGCTCCGTGGGTCGCGATGGTCATGGCGACGGTGACCGCCGCGGTTCCCCAGACCCAGGCGAAAGTGGCCACCCACGGCTCCGAGATTTTGGCCCGCATGAGCAGCAGGGGTAGCAGCGCGCATCCTGCCGGCACCACCGCGATGGCTGCCCGTCGAAGGCGTCCCTCGCGCAGATGCAGCGCGTGCCAGGCGAAGGTCGCGACGGCGGCGAAAAGGCCCACGTTGATCTTGGTGAGCAGCAGAGCCGCGGTGACGGCTCCGGCGAGGGCGCTCCCGTAACCGGTTTGCCCGCGGCTCAGCAGGAACCACCCCCCGACGGCCGCGGTTGCCACCAGCGCCACGATCAAACCGCCCGGGTGGCTCGGTTCACTGGTCATCACGAACAGGCATGAAAAGGCGCCCGCCAACGTGAAGGCGCCCGCCGTCCCGCTCCGCGCCGCCCGGCCGGCGAGCGCCGCCAGTCCGAGCGACACCAACACCCAGAGGCAGAGGGTGAAAGCGCGTCCCCCCGCGTGGCTGAGCGGCAATCCGGCGAGATGCAGCAACCAGTGCACGACAAACGGGAACGGCCCGTACTGGCTGAAGATCTCCCCGTAGAGCGCTCCGCCCTCCGCGAAGTTCCGGTAGGAAATCAGGACGTAGCCCTCGTCGTCATAAAACATGAACACCGCGAACATCGCGCTTGCGGCCAAGGTCGTCAGCACGGCGCTGGCGCCGGCGAGGAGCAGGGTGGCCGGCCAGCGCGGGCGCACGGAATCCGCGCCGTTCACGACCCGGTCGAGGAGCTTCCGCCCTGCGGGGGCGGCGCCGACTTCAGGATGTAGTTCGGCCGGCGCTTCACCTCGTCGTAGATGCGGCCCAGGTACTCGCCGAGGATGCCGATCCCGATGAGCTGCACGCCGCCGAGGAACGTGATGAGCGCGGCCAGCGTGGTGAAACCGGTCGGGCTGCGCTCGAAGTCGAGCAGTCGCCAAATCACGAAGAAGAGCCCGGCCGCGAAACCAAGGCACGCCACCAGCATCCCGGCGTAGGTGACCAGCCGCAAGGGCAGGTGCGAGAAGCTGAAAACGCCATCTAGACCGTACCGCACGAGGCGGCGCAGGTTCTGTTGCGGTTTTCCGGCGGCCCGCTCCTGACGGTCGTACGGCACGTCGGCCGTCGGAAAGCCGATCCAGGAACGAAGTCCGGGAAAAAACCGGTGGTGCTCGGGCAGCGCGTTGAACGCCTCCACCGCGGCCGGCCCCAGCAACCCGAACGTTCCCGTATTGGGCTCGATGGGATGATCGGAGAGTGCGCCGAATGCGCGGTGGAACAGGTCGAACCCGACCCGCCGCATTCCCCGCTCCGCTCTCGAGCGCCGCACGGCGCGCACGACCTCGGCACCGCGTTGCCACGCCGCCACCAGCTCCGGGATGATCTCGGGCGGATCCTGCAGGTCCGCATCCATCGTCACTACCGCCTCGCCCCCGCGGGCGCGGGCAAGGCCGGCGGAAAGCGCACTCTGGAAACCGAAGTTGCGCGAAAGCTCCACCAGCTCGAAACGCGCGTCGCGCGCCGCCTGCGCACGCACCAGCTCCGCCGTGCGGTCGCGGCTGCCGTCATCCACCAACACCGCCCGCCAGCCGCATGTTTTCTCCGCGTCGAAGACCGCCGAAAGCCGCCGCAGCAATTCCGGGAGCACCGCCTCCTCGTTGAACACCGGAATGACGATCGTCACCCGGGGGCTGGCGGCCGCCTCTCTCATTTGGCCTTCAGCGCAGGAAGTTGTACTTGAGGATCGCCCAGAGCGCGCGGAAGCCGTCGCGCCAGCCGATCTTCTTCCCCTCCGCGTAGGTGCGGCCGTAGTAGCTGATGCCCACCTCGTAGATCACCACGTCGAGCTTCGCCACCTTCGCCGTGATCTCCGGCTCGAAGCCGAAGCGGTTCTCCTCGATATTGATCCGCTGGATCACCTCGCGGCGGAACACCTTGTAGCAGGTCTCCATGTCCGTGAGGTTCAGGTTGGTGGCCATGTTCGAGAGCAACGTCAGGAACTTGTTGCCCACCATGTGCCAGAAATAGACGACGCGGTGCGGTTGGCCGCCTTGAAAGCGCGAACCAAAGACCACGTCCGCTTTGCCTTCCGCGATCGGCTTCAGGAGCGCCGGATACTCGTTCGGGTCGTACTCCAGGTCGGCGTCCTGGACGATGACCACGTCACCCGTCGCGGCGCGGAAACCGGTGCGCAGCGCCGCGCCTTTTCCCTGGTTCACCTCGTGGTAGATCACCTTGTCCACCAGCGGCGCGATCTGCGTGCGCAGCAGGTCGCGCGTGCCGTCGCGCGAGCAGTCGTCGACGATGATGATCTCCTTGTCGGCCACCGGCGCCGCCCGCACGCGGTCCACGATCAGGCGGATCGTCTTCGCCTCGTTGTAGCATGGGATGACAATGGAGAGCTTCATGGCGACGGCGGGGACGGTAGCCCGCACCGCTTGAGGGGAAAGCCAATATTCCGCCGCGGGCGCCGCACTTGACGCTCCTGCGGGCGGGCGGAGGATGCGCGCATGCCCGACGCCCCCGAAGTTTCCCGCCGCCCGATGGCCCTGCTCCTAGCCGGGGCGGGAGTGGTGGCGTTGGTGGCCGGTCTCGTGGTCTGGCGGATCGGACCGCAGGCCGCGCTGGAGGAAGGACGCCGTATCTGGTCAATCGTCTTCGATGCCTGCGCGGGCGCGGGACCGGGGGTTTTCTTCGGGGCCATGGCCGTGCTGCCGTGCTTCGGGGTGCCGATGTCGCCGTTTGCCCTCTCCGCCGGACCGCTGTTTTCAGCGCGCCTCGGCACCGCCGCGGTCCTGGGGGCTGGAATCGCCGCGATCACCTTCAATCTGATCGTCACCTACTGGCTGGCCCGGCGCTGGCTGCGGCCCGTGCTCTCACGTCTGGTGGAGCGGCTCGGACACCGGTTGCCCGAAGTGCAACGGGGTGACGCCACTGATCTCATCGTGCTCTTACGCGTGACGCCGGGCATCCCGTTCTTCGTGCAGAACTACCTGATCGGTCTGGCCGAGGCGCCGTTCGGGCGTTATCTTGCGATTTCCTGCGGCGTGCAGTGGTCATTCAACGTCGCCTTCATGCTTTTCGGCGACGCGCTTAGCCAGGGCCGCGGGCGGATGGCCTTCTTCGCGATCGGCCTCGTGGCCGCGCTGGCCACCGGCACTCACCTGCTGCGGCGTCACCTCGCGCGCCGGAAGGCGGCCGTATGACGGCCGCGGCCGGCGGTCCGGAGGAGGCGCGACCGGAGAGCGTGACGGAATTCACGCGGCGCGTGAAGGAGCTGCTCGAGGGCGGCATCGGGGCGGTCTGGGTGCGCGGCGAGGTTTCCAACCTGCGGGTGCAGGCGAGCGGTCACGCGTATTTCTCGCTCAAGGATTCCGGCGCGCAGCTGAAGGCGGTGCTGTTCCGTGGCAACGCGGCGCGCCAGACCGTGCGCCTGCGCGACGGGTTGCAGGTCGTCGTGTTCGGCGAGGCGAGCGTGTACGAAGCGCGCGGCGAGTATCAGCTGATCGTGCGCGTCGTGGTCGACGACGGCGTGGGCCGGCTCCAGCGCGAGTTTGAGGCGCTGAAGGCGCGTTTGGCGGCCGAGGGGCTTTTCGAGCCGGAACGAAAAAAGCCGCTGCCCGCGATGCCACGCGTGGTTGGTTTCGTCACATCGCCCACCGGGGCCGCCGTGCAGGATTTTCTCCGCATCCTCACGCGCCGCGGCTGGCGTGGAAGGGTCGTGGTGCTGCCGGCGAAGGTCCAGGGCGAGGGTGCCGCCGTGGAGATCGCCGAGATGATCGGGCTGGCCGAAAAAACCGGCTTGTTCGATCTGCTGGTGATCGGCCGGGGCGGAGGCAGCCTCGAGGATCTGTGGGCGTTCAACGAGGAGCCGCTCGTGCGTGCCGTGGCGGCCTGCCGCATTCCCACCATCTCGGCCGTCGGCCACGAGATCGACTTCACGCTGTGCGACTTCGCCGCCGACCGCCGCGCCGAGACGCCCAGCGCCGCAGCGGAACTGATCACGAGCGAGTTTGTGGGCGCGTTGGAACGGGCCGGTCGCGCCGCCGACGGGATGACGGCCGCTGTCGCGTCCGCAGTCGAGCGGGCGCAGGCCCGCGTCGACCACGCGCGTTCCCGGCTGCGGTTGCTCACGCCTTCCGCGCAGATCGAACGGGGTTTCCAAAGGGTCGACGATCTCGCCGGCCGTCTCGGCGCCGCGTTACGTCACGCGGCCCTCACGCGTCGGCGCGAACTCGACGCCTCCCGCTCCCGCCTCGCGCTCGCCTCACCCGAGAATCGCGTGCAGCTGGCTTCGCACCAATTACTCGCGCTCTGGAAACGCCTCCAGGCCGCCAGTCCCGCCTCCGTGCTCAACCGCGGCTTCGTCATCCTGCGCGATGAAAAGGGCGTTCCGGTGATGCGTCGTTCCGCCGTGCGCCCGGCGCAGGTGTTGTCCGCGCAATTCGCCGACGGCTCCGTGCCGCTGCGGGTCGAACCCGCCTCCGGCTCAACCTCGAGCTCCAGCTAGCGCCGCGCGGGCCCGTGCCTTCGCGGCTTCGTCGTGCTTCTCGCGCGACGGCATGGCGAGGCCTCGGGAGAACGCCGCGCGAGCGTCCGCTTCCCGCCCCGCCGCCCGGTACGCGAAGCCCAGTTCGAGGTGATGCTTCAGCTGTCCCGGCTCCAGCTCCGCCGCGCGCTCAAGATGGCGCACCGCCTCCGCCGCCGAGGCGCCCGGCAGACCCCCGTAGAAAAGCCTCACGAACCAGCGCGCGGTCGCCCCGAGCTCGGCG
>JAURJO010000231.1 GCA_030832235.1 Verrucomicrobiota bacterium | reverse complement strand
GGGCTTGAACTTCTTCCGGCGACGGTGCTTCCGACGACAGCATTGATCAGGCCTCCCCCGGCTCAAAAACTTGGAACATACTCAGCCTAAAAAATCAGGCCGTAGAAAAAGATAACTAGAAAGAGAATGGCGTCCCCAAGGGGATTTGAACCCCTGTTGCCGGCGTGAAAGGCCGGTGTCCTGGACCAGGCTAGACGATGGGGACTAACCGCGAAGCGCGGCACCGTACGGCGCGGCCCTCCGCGGGCAATGTAAATTTTCGCCTCTCGCCGCCGTGGTTTGCGTTTGCGCGGGACTGCGCCGACGCCCACGAAAACCCGCGCCGCATGACTTACGCCGAAATCGCCGCCGCCCTGCCCCGCGAAGCCGTCACTTCCATCGAGGGCCTGCCTTTCCCCAAGGTGGCTTCCGGAAAGGTCCGGGAGATCTTCGATCTCGGCGACGCGCTCCTCCTGGTCGCCACCGACCGCCTTTCGGCCTTCGATGTGATCCTGCCCGACGGCATCCCGGGCAAGGGCGCCATTCTCACCCAGATGAGCAATTGGTGGTTCGCCCAGACCGGTGGCATCATCCCCGGCCACCTGTTGCCCGATCAGGCCGGGGAGTTCGCGCGCCGCGGCATCAACGACCCGGGCCTCCGCCTGCGCAGCATGATCGTGCGCAAGCTCAAGCCGCTCGCCATCGAGTGCGTCGCGCGCGGTTACCTCATCGGCAGCGGCTGGAGTTCGTATCAGAAAACCGGATCCGTATGTGGCATCTCCCTGCCCGCGGGCCTGCGCCAGGCCGACCGACTGCCGGAACCGATCTTCACCCCGACCACCAAGGCCCCCAAGGGGCAGCACGACGAGCCGATCGACGACGCCCTGGGCGCCGGGATCGTCGGCGTGGAGCTCTACGCGCGCGTCAAGGCGACGAGCCTCGCCCTGTACCGCTTCGGACACGACCGCGCCCGCCGCGCCGGAATCATCCTCGCCGACACCAAGTTCGAGTTCGGCACCGACGACGCCGGAAATCTTTTCCTGATCGACGAGGTGCTCACTCCGGACTCCTCGCGCTACTGGCCGGCGGCCAGCTACGCGCCCGGCGGTTCACCCCCGAGCTACGACAAGCAATTCGTGCGCGACCACCTGCTCACGTTGCAATGGGACCAGCGGCCGCCCGGTCCGCGTATCCCCGCCGATGTCATCGGCCGCACGCGCGACAAGTATCTCGCGGCATTGCGCGATCTGCTGGCGTCCTGACGTTCCTCAACGCGACGCCGTCGAAAGGCGCCTTGCGCCGAGATCGAAACGCTCGCCCGCCCGCAACACGTGCACCGCGGCTTCCGGCGCCGGGAAAAAGCGCACCTGTCCTTTCCCAACCACCTCGGCCTCGTCACCGCGCACGATGATCGCGGTCGCTTCATCGAGGCCGACCCCGAGCAGCGCGGGATGCGCACGCAGCACCGGCCGCAGATCATCCGCCCGGCCACGCGTGTCGACGTGCTGGTCGATCGCACTGGCGCGCAGGAAGCCGAAGCCCTCCTCGTGGCCGGGCGACATCATGATGCGGTTGTCGCGCGGTGACCCGCGAACGAGGTAACTTCCCTGGATGGTGGCACCGGCGGAGCTGCCGCCGATCACGCCGCCGCGCGCCAGCAGCGCCTCGAGTTCCCGCTGCACACGCGTGCCGAGATAGGCGTCGGTGAGACGCCACTGGCGTCCACCCGTGATCCAGACCGCCTTCGCCGATCGCAGCGGCGCGCAAAAAGCCTCGGAGTCGGCCGCGGACCGATCGCGGGTGTGGAGTTGCGTGACGCGCACCGCGCCGCGCGTTCGGAGCACGCCGAGCACGGCGTCCTCGCCATCGACCGTCGTGGCGGCGGTCGGGATCACCACGATCTCCGATTCCTTCCCGCCGGCGAGCCGCAGGAACACATCCCAGAGTCCACCCATCGCGCCGCCCCCGACGATGAGCAGCGTGCCCCGGGGAGGTCCGGCACGCGTGACCGGGTTGTTTTCCTCCGCCGCTGAAGTCGCGGCCGCGATCGCGGCGAGGAAAAGACAGCGAAGCAGCGCGCCGCGGCGGCTCATCGCATCACGTTGGAGCGCCGCTGGGTCGTGACGCCGCCGCGGGCGGCGCGCACCAATTCGCGCCGCAGCCAGTCGAGGGCGGCGTTCACGGCCCGTACCTTCACCGTGCCGCGCGGTCCGGGATAACTGAGCTTTTTCGCCCAGACGCCGGCCGGTGAGTGCAGGCCGATGAAGATGGTGCCGACGGGGCTGGAGCCGGCGCCGGTCTCGGAGGCACCGGCGAAGCCGGACACCGCCAGCGTGTAGTCGGCCCCGAGCGTCTCCGCGGCTCCGGTGGCCAGCGCCACGGCTGCCTCCTCGCTCACGGCGCCGTGCTGCTGGAGGAGACTTTCGGGGACATCGAGCAGTAGGGTCATAGCGTCGTTGGAGCTGCAGACCACGCCCCCGGCGAAGAACTTGCACGCCCCGCTGACCTCGCTGAAAGCGTTGGCCAGCATGCCGCCGGTCGCGGCCTCGGCCACGGCCAGCCGCTTTTCCTGCTGCCTCAGCAGATCGGCGCAGACGCGAGCGAGCGAGTCGTGGCCGTAGCACACGAAATCCTCGCCGAGGCTGAGCGCGCACTCCGCCGCGATCTCCTCAAGACGGGCGTAAGATAGCTCTCCGCCCGGGGAACTGATCCGGCAATCGACCGCTCCCTGGTGCGCGCAGAAAGCGACGCTGAGCGCCGCGCCGTGCGGCGTGAAGAACGGCTGCAGGCGCATCTCCAGCGCCGACTCGCCGATGCCGGCGGTACGCAACTGCACGTAGGCCTCGCGCGCCTCGAGCAATCCGCACGCCGCGAGCCGAGGCACGACCTGCTCCAGGAACATCGGCTGCAGCTCGTTGGGCGGACCCGGCAGCATCACCAGTACTTTTCCGTCCTGTTCGGCCCACAGGCCCGGCGCGGTGCCGTTCGCATTCGTTAGCACTTCGCCCCGTTCAAAAACATACGCCTGCTTCAGATTATTCTCGGTCATCTTCCGGCCGAACCTCGCGAAACGTTCCTGCATCGCCCTCTCCACCGCGGGATCGAAGACCAGCCTTTGCCCGAGCAACCCGGCGATAACTTCCCGGGTACGGTCGTCGCAGGTCGGCCCGAGGCCGCCGGTGGTGATCACCACGTCCGAACGCGACCAGCTCTCGCGGAACTGGGCCGCGATCGCGTCGGCCTCGTCCGTGATGGTGACGTTGCGTCGCAGGAGCGCGCCGCGGCGGCCGAGCTGCGCACCGATGAACGTGAGGTGGCCGTTGGCGGTGAGGCCGAGCAGCAGCTCGTCGCCGAGCGTGAGCAGCTCGTAGCGGACTGATGCCACGGGACGCGATGATAGGCCGCTGGGCGTGTTGGGATCCGAAACCATACTTGCGGACGCCGATCCTAGGCGGATTCTTCCAAAACGCCAGCGGTCGAGCGGCGCCGTCGCCGGACGGATCGCGGGCCGCGGGCGGAAATCCACCGCCTTGGAAGAATCCACGCCCAGTTCCCTGAAGGAGAAAGTCCGCCAGCTGCCGGAACGTCCCGGCGTCTACCTGATGAAGGACCGCCTCGGGCGCATCATCTACGTGGGCAAGGCGCGGAGCCTGAAGAAGCGCGTGTCGTCCTACTTCCAGCGCGGACGCGCGAGGACCGTCGAGCAGCCGAAGATCCGCGCCCTGATCCGGCTGATCACCGACTTTGAGGTGATCGAGGTGCGGTCGGAGCCCGAGGCGCTGCTCCTCGAGGGCAAGCTGATCAAGCAGTGGCGTCCGAGGTACAACACGGACTTCACCGACGACAAGCGCTTCCTCCTCGTGCGCGTCGACCTCGCGGAGGCGCTGCCGCGTTTCCGGCTCACACGTCTGCGCAAGGAGGACCGCTCACGTTATTTCGGCCCGTTCGCGCACAGCGGGCTTCTCCGCCGCACGCTCGCGCAGATGCGCCGGCAGTTCGGCATCCTGCTCGCGGACGGCGCGCCGCAGCGGCTGGAGGACGGCCGCTGGCGGCTTTATGACGACGCCCGCGAGGAGATCTACGGCACGCGGGAGCCGGTGACGACGGAGGAGTACCGCGAGCGCGTGACGCGCGCCTGCGACTTCCTCGACGGCAAGTCGCGTGAGTGGCTCGTCACCCTTCGGGAGGAGATGACGGCCGCCGCGGAGAAACGGGAGTTCGAGAAGGCGGCCGAGTTGCGAGACATCGTCTTCGCCCTCGACCGCACACTCCGGCGCGCGCGGAACTTCGACCGCTCCGATCCCACGCGACCGTCGGGTGACGCCACCGCGCTCGCCGCCCTGCAGGAGGCGCTCGGTCTGTCCGGCCCGCCGCGCACGATGGAGTGCTTCGACATCTCGCACATCTCCGGCACCTTCGTGGTCGCCGCGATGGTGCATTTTTCGGACGGACGGCCCGACAAGGACGAGTACCGCCGCTTCCAGATCCGCAGCTTCGTGGGCAACGACGATTTCCGCGCGATGGAGGAGGTCGTCGGCCGCCGTTACCGGCGCCTGGCGGAGGAAGGCAGCCCATTGCCCGACCTGATCGTGATCGACGGCGGCCGCGGCCAGATCGGCGCCGCGCTGAAGGCTTTTGTCGCGATCGACGCCATGCCGCCGGCGATCATCGGCCTCGCGAAAAAACACGAGACGATCATTTTCCCCGACGAACGCGCGCCACTGAACCTGCCGCTCGACCACCCGGGCCTCAACCTGCTGCAGCGCTTGCGCGACGAAGCGCACCGGTTCGCCAACACCTATAACGCCGAGCTGCGCTCCCGACGGATCCGCGAGAGCATCCTCGATGATTTTCCCGGCCTCGGTCCCGTGCGCCGCGCGGCCCTGCTCGCGTATTTCGGCGACATTAGCCGATTGCGCGCGGCTTCGCCGGAGGAGATCGCCGCGGTCGAGGGCTTCGGCGGCAAACTCGCCGCCGAGCTCCACGTGTTTCTCCAGCGCACCGGTTGACTGCACGGCACGGGGGTCAGCGGCCGGCGGAGGAGTCCAGCTTCACGCCCGAGAGGGCGAAACTGAGCGGCCGGCCGCCTCCGCCAGTCCCACCCTCGGCCACCGGCGCCGCGGGGCTGCGGAGTTCAATCCGTAGTTCACGCGCTGGCGGATTTCGCAAGGGCGGCAGCCCGATCCACGCGCGGGTCGTTGATATTTCGCCCATCCAGACGCGGGTTTTCTCATGCCAGATCTCGAGCGGTCGCGCCGAAATACCACGCACCTCGAGCCGCACCCTCACCGTGGCGTCTGGGGGCAGGCCAGCCGTCTCGATTTCCAAGGCCGCAGCGCCACCAGACCACGCCCAGATTGAATTCCTATGCTCCTCGCGTCCGTGCCAGCCGTCGGCGAGACGCGCACTGTAACTGCCGCCGGGGAGGCGGCCCGCGGAGATTTCACGCGGCGCCGCTGGTAGGTCTCGCAGGGATTCCAACCCCGCGAAGACCACGAGCCCACCGGCGATCAGCCACCGCCAAGGGGCGCG
Source organism: Verrucomicrobiota bacterium (assembly GCA_030832235.1). Taxonomy (GTDB): domain Bacteria; phylum Verrucomicrobiota; class Verrucomicrobiia; order Opitutales; family Opitutaceae; genus ER46. Next base: position 5,866 of record JAURJO010000231.1, on the reverse strand, counting down.
ATCGCGCACCGCGAGCACGGCGAAGACGATCCCGAGCGGGAGAAGCACGCGCGTCGCCGCACCTGGATGTCCCTCCCACACCGCGGTTCCCAGCAGCGCCATCAGCAGCACCTGCACGACGCCGAGGCGCCACCACGGATCAGCGGGGCGCGCGCGACGGAGCACATAGGCCGCCTGCGCGGTAAGTCCCACGGTCGCGAGGAAAGTGGTCGTCACCAGCCAGCGGAAATCAGGATGGCGCGGAAACGCCGCGATGACCTCGACCCATTTGTCGATCCACGCCGTGACCGGCCACGTGAAGTTGCCGAAGCCTTGATCGGCCGGACCGAGACGCCAGCGCACGTAACCCAGCCAGAGTGCGAGCGGCAGCACCGCCAGACCGGCGAGCCGGAAACCGCGTCCGAACGTGGTGCCCGCCTTCGGCCGCCACAACGCTGCCACCGCGGTGAGCGCGGTTTCGCGAGCCAGACCGGCCGCGCCGATCAGGAACGCGGCCCGTCCGCCACGGCCACGCTCGCCGCCCCAGACAGCCCACGCCGCCAGAGTCGCCGCCAACAGATCCGTGAGCGCCAGACGCACGGAGTGGAGCGCGCCGGCGGAAAACATCACCCCGGTCCAGGCCACGAGGCCGTGTGCGTCACTGACGCGGAGGATCCGCCAGAGCAGTAGCGCGAGCGCGGCCCAGACCGCGAGGTTGAGCGCCGCGTAGGTGCCGGCGATGCGCGCCGGGTCTCCGGCCGCCGCCACCCACGCGATTGCGCTAAGCAGAATGCGCCGGGCACGGTACGACAAGTGTCCCACCGCAGCCTTGAGTTCCTCCGAGTCCAGCGTCGGGTGAAAAGCGATCTGCGCGTAGGCGGCCCCGTCGTAACCGTTCTCACCCGCGTACCAGAACACGGGGTTCTGGCGGACCTCGCGGACGCCGGAACGCCGGTCGGCCTCATCGAGCTGGATGAACCGGGTGAATCCGTAATGCGGATGCCAGAAGCGCCCCGCGAGGACGGCGAAAACCAGCGCCAGCGCCCAACCCGCGAGCACGATGCGCCGGCGCAGGAGGGCGGCGATCCAGGGGGCGTTCATGCGTGGCGCGCGATGAAGGAGCCGCGCCGATCGCTTGGCAAACCCCGTTGCCTCGGGCGAAGCGAGGGCACATCCTCCGGGAATGCCTGATCCGGCGGCCCACGCACCGCAGCCGACGAAGCGAAAGCCCAGCTTCCCGGTGGGCGGCGAGCTGCGCCGCTATCTCGCGCGATACCGGCGCGAGCGCGAACTGCCGGTCAGCTACGAGCGCCTCCGCGATTTCACCGAGGTCATCCCGCTGACCGACGACGCCGGCCGGCCCACGCTGTGGGACACCGTCATCTACAACGCCAACGATATGGCGGCGCTTAACGAGGACCTGAAACGCGTCTACGCGCTGCTGAAGGTCGACGGCGACCTCTCGGTCGTGAGCCACCTCTACGTCGACCGCGTCGACTTCTGCACGTTCGGCAACTCGACGCCGTTCCGGGTCCGGATCGTCAACGCGTACAACGACAACCAGGACTATTTCTACGTGAAGCGCGCCGACGCCTCGCGGGTCTACGGCCTCGAGCTCGAGCACCTGCTCTCGCCGAACCGCCTTAACTTCCTCACGCACGAGAGCACCCTGATCGAGGAGCACGTGGCGGGGATTCCGGGAGATGTCTACATCAGCGACTGGCTCGGCCGGAGCACGGGGCTGAAGCCCATCAGGGTGGCCAAGGAGCTCGTGAAGTTCAACGAACGCTGCTTCGTGCGCCTGCTCGGCGACATGCGCTCTTACAATTTCGTCTTCGTGGTCACACCCGACTTCGAGGAGGCGCAGATCCGGATCCGCGCGATGGATTTCGACCAGCAGAGCTACGACGGCCGCCGGAATTTCTACCTGCCGCAGTTCTTCAAGGACAACGCCCCGCTCGTGCAGTTCTGCACCCGCCACCTGCGCATCGAGACCGCCAACCAGTACCAACGGGAGGAGCAGACCCTGCTGCTTCAACGCGCCGCGCTGGCCTCCGAACGGCTCGGTCTCCTGCTGCACGGCATGGAAGGCGACCCCATCGCCCCCCGCGAGAAGGTGATCTCGCTCCGCGAGGGATTGGCCGAGCACTACCGTCGCGCGGACTACCTGCGGTGCGAGTCGATGGGCGCGCTCATCCGCGAGAATCTGGAATCGATCCGGCGCGACATCGGCCGTCCTCCCGTCCCGGAGCTGCTCCCGGGCTGAACCGCTTCCTCAGGCTGGAGCCCACGCACCGATCCCGACGGTCTCCTCAACCTCCTGCTTCTCGTCAGGCAGCTCGTTGAGCGGTGCAAAGCGCTCGGACGTGAATCCGAGTTCCTGCTCCCCTTGGTGGAAAGGGTCCTTGGGGTTGACCAACTCCTCGAGCAGGAGCCCAACGGTAGCGGTGTCGCCCCCCTTCACGATCTTCTCCCGCCCGAGGAAGACCTCGCGGATGGTGTAGATGGTGTCCTTCACCGGGAGCTGGCGGTACAGCGCCCGGACTGTGGGGGAAAACACATCGTTGATGCAGACGACTCGCTGGCCCTTGACCATGGGGAGAACGTTGTCCCCCGCCGCCGCGACTGCAAAGTAAGAAACCGCGCGGTCGGCCGGAAAACCCTTTCGCCCTTGTTTCACCCGAAGCGCGCCGGCACGTTCGCGCTCCGCCACTTTCAAGCCATGAAGATCAAAACCGGCCTGACGCCGCAGAAGCTGCAAAAGAAGACTGCCCGCGTGTTCGAGCTCGCGGGGTCAAAGATCCGCGCGATCGACGCCTCGTGGGATTCCACGCGGGGAACGCCCGTCTTCACCTGGAAGGGACGTTACACTTCGCGCGGCTGGACGGAGTGGACGCAGGGCTTCCAGTTCGGAATGTCGTTTCTCCACTTCGACGCCACTGGCGACGAGGCGATGCTTAAGCTCGGCCGCGCGAAGACCCTCCGCCACATGGCGTCGCACGTCTCCCACGTCGGCGTGCACGATCACGGCTTCAACAACATCTCCACGTACGGCAACCTCCGCCGCCTCATCCTCGAGGGCCGGATCGCCCGCGATCAGGGTGAGCTGGATTACACCGAGGTCGCCTTGAAGGTCTCGGGCGCGGTGCAGGCCGCACGGCATGTCACGACCGCGTACCGCACTCCTTGGTCTCCGGTCCCGGGTTCCGCCGGCGTCGCTCCCTCCGGCTACGTCTACTCGTTCAACGGACCGCAGTCACTGTTCGCCGACACCATCCGGTCGATGCGCTCGCTGGTCGTCGCCCACCAGCTCGGCCACGTGCTCATGGCGGAGGGAGACAAGCCGGTTAACCTCCTCCATCGCGCGATCGAGCACGCCGCCGCCACCGCGCGCTTCAACGTGTTCTTCGGCCAGGGTCGCGACAGCTACGACCTGCGCGGCCGCGTGGCGCACGAAAGCGTTTTCAACCGCAACGACGGCCAGTTCCGCTGCCCGAGTTCGCAGCAGGGCTACTCGCCCTTCACCACCTGGACCCGCGGTGCGGCGTGGATCATCTGCGGCTACGCGGAGCAGCTCGAGTTCCTCGAGACGGTGCGGGGCTCCGACCTCGACGCCGTCGGCGGACGCCGCGCGGTCACGGATCTCTTCCTCGAGACCGCCCGTGCCGCCTCCGATTTCTACATCGACGGCTACTCCGCCCGCGACGGCGTCCCGTACTGGGACAGCGGCGCGCCGGGGCTGCACCACCTCGGAGACATCACAAAACGCGACGCGGATCCGTTCAACGACCACGAGCCCGTCGACAGCTCGGCCGCGGCGATCGCCGCCCAAGGCTTCATCCGTCTCGGCCAGTACCTCGCCGCCAAAGGCAGCCCGGCCGCCGGCCGTCGCTACCTGCAGGCCGGTCTCACCATCGCCGACACGATTTTCGACGAGCCGTACCTGTCCGCCGATTCCCGCCACCAGGGCCTTTTGCTGCACAGCGTGTACCACCGCCCCAACGGCTGGGACCACGTTCCGCGCGGCCGCAAGGTTCCGTGCGGCGAGGCGTGCATGTGGGGTGATTACCACGCGATGGAACTCGCCCTCCTTATCCGCCGCATGGCGGAGGGCCGGTACTACACGTTCTTCTGAGCCCGGGCCCGTGTCCGCTCCCGTCCTTTACGAGTCCCACTCGCACACGCCGCTCTGCAAGCACGCGGTCGGCACGCCAGCGGAGTACGCGGCCGTGGCCGAAAGCCGCGGGCTGAAGGGGATCATCATCACCTGTCACGGGCCGCTGCCCGACGGGCTCGGGATCGACCACCGCATGGCTCCGGAGGAGTTCGACCGCTACATCGAACTCGTGGCCGCGGCCCGCGAGGAATTCGCCGGACGCGTTGATGTGCGGCTCGGATTGGAGAGCGACTATTTCCCGGGCATCGAGACTTGGGCGGAGAAACTTCACGCCCGGGCCCCGCTTCACCACGTGCTCGGATCGGTGCACATGCAGGTCGGGCATTACCGCGCGAAGTATTTCAAAGGTGATCCATTCGCCTACCAGCAGCTGTACTTCCAGCATCTCGCCGAATCCGCGGAGACCCGTCTCTTCGATACCCTCGCCCATCCCGACCTGGTGAAGAATGATTCACCGCGGGACTGGGAATTTTCGCGGATCGAATCCGACATCGCCCGCGCGCTCGACCGCATCGCACGCACCGGTGTCGCGATGGAGCTCAATACCAGCGGTCTGCTGAAGTCCGTACCCGAGATGAACCCGGGACCGCGCATGCTCGAAATGATCCGCGAACGCGGAATCCCGGTCGTGCTCGGCGCGGACGCCCATCGGCCCTCCCGCGTGGCCGACCGCTACGAGGAAGCGCTCCGGATGCTAGCGGATCTCGGTTTCCGCACGGTGAGTTTTTTCCTCGGTCGGCGTCGTCAGGAGGTGACGATTGAAACCGCTCTCGCCTCCCTGCGGCCCGCACCCGAGCCGGTCGTCACCGCGACGTCCTGAGCCCCGCACCGTGGAAGAGACCCCTGTCAACCTCCACGACCTCACGCGGAACGAGCTGCGGCTGCTTTTCGCCCGCTGGGGTTTGGCGACAGTCCACGCCGACACCGTGTGGAACCGCCTCTACCTCGGGCTCGCCACCGCTATCACCGAAAAGGAGATGCCCGGCTTGCCTCCGCGCATCCTCAACCGTCTGGCGGCGGGAGCGCGCCTGACTTCGCCCGGGGTCGCGCTCGCGACCGATTCCACCGACGGCTTCACACGCAAATATCTCCTCGCCCTGGAGGACGGCCGGAAGATCGAGACAGTACTCATGCGCTACTCGGGCCGCGTCACCGCCTGCGTGAGCTCGCAGGCCGGCTGCGCGATGGGCTGCGTCTTCTGCGCCACCGGCCAGATGGGCTTCACGCGCCATCTCGCTGCCGGCGAGATCGTGGCGCAGGCCGTCCACGTCGCCCGCGCCCTGCGTGGTGCTGAGGCGCCGTCGGAACACCGCCTGCGAAACATCGTCCTGATGGGCATGGGTGAACCGCTCCATAATTACGACGCGGTCATGCGTGCGGTGGATATCCTGCGCGATCCGGCGGGCCTCGCGCTCGCCGCCGAACGGATCACACTGAGCACGGTCGGCGTCGTGCCCGGCATCCTGCGGCTTGCCCGCGAACGGCGGCCGCTCCACCTCGCCGTTTCCCTTCACGCCGCGACTCAGGAAGGGCGTGCCGCGTTGATTCCCGGCGCGCGCCGCTGGCCCATCGATGAACTGATGGCCGCCTGCCGCACGTACAGCGAGTCCACCGGCCGCCGCATCTTCTACGAGTGGACCTTGATCGCGGGTCGCAACGACTCACCCGAGGAGGCCCGAGAGCTGGGGCGGCTGCTCCGCGGGCTGCCCG
>JAURJO010000230.1 GCA_030832235.1 Verrucomicrobiota bacterium | reverse complement strand
TTGTCCGCCATAGCCCGGCAAAGGAGGAAGGCTGTTCCGAAAGGCTCCGCGATTTTTAACCGCGGATTTCTCGGATGCCGCGGATGATCCGGTTGTTCCAGCCGACCTGGCAGGAAGCGCAGTTCCGCCGCGGCCGCCTTTCGTGGCTTTGGTGTGCTTCGTGGTCACCCGGTCTTCCGTCCGCCGGTTCGTCCTTTGGTCGATTGGTCCCTTGGTCCTTTCCACTGTCTTGGCGGCGGGCTCGTCTCACCTGTCTCCCACGTCTTCCCCGTCTCCCCGGTCTTCATCCTTTTCCCGTTCGCGTGGTTCGAGAATTAGCTCGCAACCCGGTTGCGCGGTTTTCGTCTTCGGGGGGTCACCCCTCGGTCTTTTACCGGCATGAATTTCCTGCAAGGCGCCTTGCGCCGTCCTTTTACCGTCGTCGTCGCCGTCATTGCGGTCGTCCTCGCCGCCTTCCTCGCGATCCAGCGGATGTCGCGCGACATCTTCCCGCCGCTCGGCGTCCCGACCATCTACGTGGCGCAGCCTTACGGCGGCATGGATCCCGCCCAGATGGAGGGCTACCTGACCTACCGGTACGAGTACCACTTCCTCTACATCGCGGGCATCTCGCACGTGGAATCGAAGTCGATCCAGGGAGCCTCGATCATGAAGCTCCAGTTCCACCCGGGCACCGACATGTCCCAGGCGATGTCGGAGACCATCGCCCAGGTGAACCGTTCCCGCGCCTTCATGCCGCCCGGCACGGTCGCGCCGTTCGTGATGCGCTTTGACGCCGGTAGTGTGGCGGTGGGCTATCTTGTTTTCTCGAGTGATAACCCCAACCGCACGTTGGGCGAAATGCAGGACCAGGCGCTCAACCGCGTTCGTCCGGCCTTCGCGACACTTCCCGGTGTTTCCGCCCCGCCGCCCTTCGGCGGCAGTTCCCGCGGTATCATCGTCAACGTGAATCCCGACCGGATGCGGTCCTACGGGCTCTCGCCGGACGACATCGTGAAGGCGCTGGCCGAGTCCAATCCCATCAGCCCCTCGGGCAATCTGAACCTCGGGGATAAGTATCCGATCGTGGAGATGAACTCGATCGTGAAGAACCCCAAGGATCTGGAGGCGACGCCCATCCGCCGCACGGAACAGGGAGCGGTGTACATCCGCGATGTCGCGACGATCGACGATGCCGCCGACGTCACCACCTCCTACGCCCTGGCGAACGGCCGCCGCACGGTCTACCTGCCGGTCACGAAGCGGGCCGACGCCTCGACCCTCGAGGTTGTGCGGCTCGTGAAGGAGAACATCCCCGAGTTCCAGAAAATCCTGCCCGAGGACATCAAGGTCAGTTACGTGTTCGACCAGTCGCCGGTCGTTGAGCGTTCGATCCGCGACCTCGTGAAGGAAGGCGGGCTGGGCGCGCTGCTCACGGGGCTGATGGTGCTCCTGTTCCTGCGCGATTGGCGCAGCGCCTTCATCGTGGTGATCAACATCCCGATCGCCCTGTTGGCGGCGGTGTTCGCGTTGTGGATCACGGGGCAGTCCATCCACCTGATGACTCTCGGCGGACTCGCGCTGGCGGTCGGCATCCTCGTCGACGAGGCCACGGTGGCAGTGGAAAACATCCACGCGCACCTCGCGCGCGGGGCGAGCCTCTCGCGGGCGGCGCTCGACGGCACGCGGGAAACGGCGGGACCCCGATTGCTGGCGATGTTGTGCATCCTCAGCGTCTTCATCCCGGCCTTCTTCATGGAAGGCGCGGCAAAGGCGCTGTTCGTGCCGATGGCGCTTTCGGTCGGCTTCGCGATGATCGCATCGTATGTGCTCTCCAGCACGCTGGTGCCGGTTCTATCCGTCTGGTTCCTGCGCGGGCACCCGGGTGAGGTTCATGAGGCCTCTTATTTCGTCCGACTGCAGAGCACCTACGCCGGAATGATGCGCGGATTGGTCGCGGCCCGGTGGCCGTTGACGCTGGTGTACCTCGGTGTTTGCGCGGGTGTCGTCTGGGTGGCGGGCGCCCGTTTGGGCACCGAGATTTTCCCGAAGGCCGACAACGGCCAGTTCGCGATCCGCTTCCGGCTTCCGAGCGGCACACAGGTTGCGATCACCGAGGCGGCCTCGGCGCGCATCCTTCGGACGATCGAGCGGGAGGCCGGCGGCGCGGACCGCGTCGACATCTCGATCGGTATGGTCGGCGTTCATAACTCGAGTTTTCCGGTCAATCTCGTGCACCTGTGGAACGGCGGTCCGGAGGAAGGCTGGCTGGCGGTGCAGTTGAAGGCCGGTTCGGGTGTTCGCATCGAGCCGCTCAAGGAGCGGCTGCGCGCCGCGTTCGCCAAGGAGATGCCAGATCTCCGCGTTTCCTTCGAGCCGCAGGACATCGTGACGCGGGTCATGAGCTTCGGTTCACCCACGCCGATTGAGATCGCGGTGAGCGGCTCGGCGTTGCCGGTGAGCAAAGCCCACGCCGAGCGCATTATAGAGAAGCTCCGCGCGATCCCGTTCCTGCGCGACGTGCAGATCGCGCAGACGCTGGATTACCCGAGCCTAGCCGTGAACGTGGACCGCGAACGGGCGGGTCTGATGGGCGTGCAAATGAGTGATGTCACGCGCTCGGTGGTGGCGGCCACCACCTCGAGTCGCTTCACGGTGCCGGTCTACTGGGCCGACCCCAACACGGGCATCAGCATCAATGTCCAGGTGCAGATCCCGGAGTCGCGCACCACCTCGGTCGAGGACCTGCAGAACGTGCCGATCTCGTCCAGTTCCGGTCAGCCGGTTCTATTGCGCAATATCGCCACCTTCACGCCCGGCACCTCGGTCGGAACCTACGAGCGCTACAACCTCGCGCGCTTGGTGAGCATCACGGCGAACATCCACGGCACTGACCTCGGCACGGCGACGCGCGCCATCCGGGCCGCGGTTGCGGCCGCCGGACCAGCGCCGGATGCCAAAACCAAGGTCGATCTGCGCGGCCAGATCGTACCGCTCGAGCAGCTCAACGCGGGTTTCCGTTCCGGTCTCATCATCGCGGTCGTCGTGATCCTCCTGCTGCTGATCGCCCATTTCCAGTCGGTGCGGCTCGCGCTCGCCGTCGTGTCCACGGTACCCGCCGTCCTCGCCGGCGTGGTCGTTGCGCTCCTCGCGACGGGAACCACGCTGAACATCCAGTCCGCGATGGGCGCGATCATGGCGGTCGGCGTCGCGGTCGCGAACGCCATCCTGCTGGTCACGTTCGCCGAGAAGGCGCGCGTCGCCTCCGCCGATCCCGCCGGCGCCGCCATCGAGGGCGGGCGCACGCGTCTGCGGCCGATCCTCATGACCAGCTGCGCCATGATCGCCGGCATGCTGCCGCTCGCGCTCGGGATGGGCGAGGGCGGCGACCAGACGGCCCCGCTCGGCCGCGCGGTGGTCGGCGGACTGCTCTTCGCGACGTTCGCCACGCTCTTCTTCCTGCCGCCGGTTTTCGCGGTGCTCACCGGCCGCAAGGTGGCCTCCGCCTCGCTCGATCCCGACGATCCCGGCAGCCGCCACTTCAATCGCCCCGGTCAAAACTGATCCCCCAACTTTTCCGCCATGCTCCCAATTCGATTCCTCTTCTGCGGCGCGCTCGTTGGTTCCGCCGCGCTCCTTTCCGCGGCCCAGCTCGCGCCGGAAGTGCCGGCGACCAGCCCGCGCCGCGGCGATATCCACCGCTTTGTCGCGTTGCCGGGATCCCTGCGCGCCAACCAACAGGTGACGCTCCACGCGAAGGTGGCGGGTTACCTGCGTGCCATCTCCGTCGATCGAGGTGACGTGGTGAAGGCCGGCCAGGTGCTCGCCGAGCTGGACCTGCCTGAACTCGCCGCCGAGCGCGCCCGCCATGAGGCGGAGGTGCGCGTGGCGCGGGCCGAAGTTGACCGCCTCAAAGCGGCCCAGGCCAAGGCGCCCGATCTCGTCACGCCGCAATCGGTCGATGCCGCGGCCGGGCGCCTGGCGGTCGCCGAGGCCGCCCTGCGGCAGAACGCGGCTCTGCTCGCGTACGGTAAAATCACCGCGCCGTTCGCGGGCGTGGTGACAACCCGGCATGCCGACCCGGGCGCGTTTGTTCCGGCCGCCACCGCTGGCGCCAACGCTGCCGCTGCCGCGATTGTCTCGATCGTCGATCACTCGGTGGTGCGTGCGGTGATTGCGGTCCCGGAGGCCGAGGCCGCCCGCGTCGCGACGGGACAGCCCGTCGTCCTTTCATCCGACGCCCTGCCGGGCCGGGTTTTCCGGGGAAAAGTGAGTCGCCACTCCGGCGCGCTGGATGAGCGCACCCGCACCCTGGCGGTGGAGGCCGACCTACCTAACGCCGACGGCACTTTGCGGCCGGGAATGTATGTCAACGCCCGCATCGGCGTGGAACTGCATCGCGATGCGCAGCTGGTGCCGGCCGCCGCGCTGGTGCGCGAGAAGGCGGCGGGTTTTCTCTTCCTCCTCGTGGACGGAAAGGCGAACCGCGTGCCGGTGAAGTACGGCTTCAACGACGGCACCGATGTGGAGATCCTCGAGGGCCTGCCCGCCGGGGCCCGGGTGCTGATCCCCGGCAAGGTTGCTCTCACCCAAGGTCAGGCCGTGACGGCGGTGGAGGCGAAATGAAGACCCACGGCTCGAAGCGTTTTCTGATCGCCGGTCTGCTGGCGGGCGCCGGAATGGTGCGCGCGCAGACCGCCGGTGGTCCGATCGATCTGCCCACGGCGCTGCGCCTCGCCGGCGCGGACAACCTGGAGGTAAGTATCGCTCGGGAGAAGGTGGCCGAGGCGCGAGCGTCGGGAGATGTGGCCAAGGCCCGGTTCTTCCCGTGGATCACACCCTCGCTGGTGGTGCGGCGTCACGACGCCAACGTGCAGGCCGTCAACGGTCCGGTGATCGACGCCGACAAGCAGTCCTTCGCGGCGGGAGTGGCTTTGAACGCACAGTTGGAGCTGGGCGAGGCACGTTTTCAGGAGTTGGCGGCGCGCCAGCACGTGCGCGCGGCCGAGGCGGCCTTGGCGGGCCGCCAGCGCGATGCCGCGTTGCGGGCCGCGGTGGCCTATTTCGACCTGGCGCGTGCGCGTGCCGCGGTCGCGGTCGCCGAGGAGTCGGCCCGCGTGGCTGCGCGTCACGCCGAGCAGATCGCCGCCACGACTTCCGCCGGACTCTCTTTCAAAGGTGACGCGACGCGGGTGCAGGCGGCGGCGGAGCGCGCGAACCTCGCGGTTTCCCGCGCCAAAGCCGAGCAACGCATGGCGGCGGCCCGCCTGGCGGAAATTCTCCGCCTCGACCCGGCGGTGGAACTCACCGCGGCCGATGCCGAGTTGGCGCCGATCACGGTCGTGGAGACCACGGATTCGGCGGGGCCATTGGTGGCGCGGGCTTTGGTGGCCCGCCCGGAGTTGGACGAGGCCGCCGGGCGCCTGGAGGCGGCGCGCACGTTGCGCCGTGGTTCGGAGGTCGCGCCTCTCGTGCCGACGGTCGGCGCGCAGGCGAGTTTCGGCGGTCTGGGTGGCGGTCCCTCCGGTTCGGGCGTGACCCGCGATTGGGGTTACAGCGGCGACTACGCGATCGGGCTCAGCTGGCGGGTGGGCCCCGGCGGAATTTTCGACACAAACCGGCAGCGAGAGGCCGCGTCGCGGGAGCGTCAAGTGGCGCTCGAGCAGGAGCGTGTGCGCGACCTGATCCGACGTCAGGTCGTCGAGCAGCACGTGCGCGTGCGGTCCCTTGCGACGCAGGTTGAGCTATCGCGCAAAGCGCTGGAGGCGGCGGACCAGACCGCGCGCCTATCGCGTCAGCGCCGCGACACCGGCGTGAGCGCGGTGCTCGAGGATATCCAAGCCGAGGAGGAGCTCGCCCGCGCGCGCCGCGACTACCTCGCGATCGTCGCCGAGCACAATCAGGCGCAGTACGCGTTGAAGCACGCGACCGGCGGCTGACGTCGGATGGGGAGAGATAAGTCGCCGGTCCGGTTCCGGTCCGGCGACTTAAGATCAGGACTTCGGCAGCGCGCCGCGCCAGCCCGCCTTCCACTGAACCATCAGTTTTTCCACGAGGGCCGCGTTTTCCTTCCGGCCGGCGAGGTTCTGATTTTCCTGCGGGTCGATGGTGTGGTCGTAAAGCTCGATGGTCTCGACTTTGGAAGCGTCATTCCGGGCTACCCAGACCGTGAAGCGGTGACGCTCGGTGCGCATCGAATAGCCCATCAACTGGCCGGAGCCCGATTTACTGCCGGGGCGCGGATACTGGCTAAAGGCTGCCTGTTTCCAGGTCCGGCCTGGATTTTCCAGCACCGGCTTGAAGCTGATCCCCTCGAGGTGTTTGGGAAGCGGGAGGCCGGCGAGATCGGCCAACGTCGGGTAAATGTCGACGAATTCCACGATGGAGCGGGAGTGGGCACCGGCCGTCTTCAGGCCGGGTGCGGAAAGCAGCAGCGCGCCGTTGGTGTCGTTCTCGCTATTGCTGTGTTTGCACCAGGCGTCGTGCTCTCCGAGCTTCCAGCCGTGGTCGCCCCACAGGACCACGATGGTTTTTTCGCGGAGTCCCAGTCGCTCCAACTCGTCGAGGACCTTGCCGAGCTGGGCGTCCATGTAACTGATCGCCGCGTAGTAGCCGTGCTTCAATTGGCGCGCGAGGTCGTCGGGGATCGATGACTCGGGTATGTCCTTGTAGCTACGCAGCTCCCCGCCCGGCAGAATGGAGTAATCCGGCGCGTCTTTCGGGCGATACTTGTTGGGCGCGAGCTGGATTTTGGCGGGGTCGTAGAGGTCCCAGTATTTCTTCGGCGCCACGAACGGCAGGTGCGGTTTCACGAAGCCCACCGCGAGGAAGAAGGGCTGTTGCTTCGCCTTCATCTCGCGCAGGGTCGCGACCGCGAGCTCGGCGACCTTGCCGTCCTGGAAGGTATTGTCGGGCACATCGGCGCCCTCGAAGGCGGGGCCGCGGGAGTTTCGCTTTTCGGCCGACTTCTTCTTCGCGCCTGCCTTCTCGCCCTTGGCGTCGTCGGGATCCGTTCCGGGCCGGCCGTAACGGTTGTTCTCCGGGTGACCGTAGGTCTGCGCCTTCGGGGTCTGCCACGGCACGGACCAGGAAACAGGGTCGTCGAAACCGCCATGGTAGATCTTGCCCATGCCCTGCACGAAATAGCCGTTGTTCTTGAAGTGCTGGGGCAGGGTGACGACGTCGGGCAGGGCAGTGCGGAAATGCGTGACGAGGTCCCAGACCTTGGTGGTGTCGGGACGGGTACCCGTCAAAAGGCTCGAGCGGGTGGGGGAGCACACCGCCTGTTGGCAATAGGCGCGATGAAACGTCACGCCGGAGCGGGCGAGGCGGTCGAGGTTGGGGCTTTTGACGTAATTGGCGCCGTAGGCTCCGAACTCCGGCCGCAGGTCGTCGACGGCGATGAAGAGAACGTTGGGCCGGTCGGCCGCCCGCAGGGTGGCGGCTCCGAGCGCGAGCAGGGCAAGGGCGAGGAGGCGGGGATAGTTCATGGAAAAGGTCAGTTGGGCTTTTTCTTACGGTTGGCGCGGTTTTCCTCGCGGTTGGCGTGACGGCCGGTGCCGTCGCCGTCGTCGACAAACCCACCCGCCGGATTCAGCTGGTCCAGCGCGGCCTGTAGCCGCGCGCGGGCCGCGAGGGCTGCGGGAGGAGCACCAGCCGGGGCGACGAGTTTCTCGGTGAAGGGGGCGTCGGAGAGGTCAAACAGCTCGCCCGCCTGATTCAGTTTCCACTGCCGGTCGGCGACGTACCACATCTTGGCGAGTTGAATGAAGACCCATTCGCGGCCGGGGGTGTTTTGGCCGCGCAATTGCGGGGCGAAACTGCGGCCGTCGATGATCTTGCCGACGGGGAGCGGCGCACCGGCGAGCTCGGCAAACGTCGGCACGAAATCGGTGGAGTCGATGAGATCGGTCGCGATACGGCCGGCGGGGGTGACGCCGGGCCAGCTCACGACCATCGGTACGCGGCTGCCGCCTTCGAGCATGGAGCCTTTGGACCCGTTAAGGCGGCGGCCTCCGATGGTGGCGGCGTCGGACTGGCCGTTCGCGGTACCGTTGTCGCCGAAGTACACCACGAGGGTTTTCTCGCGCAGCCCGAGCCGCTCCAACTCGCGCGTCAGCTTGCCGACGAGCTTGTCCATATAGGCCACGTTGTCGGCGTAGAGCGTTTTGCTGTCGGGCGCGCTGTCCGGTGTGGGCAGGATGTCCGTGTGGACGTGGGAGAGGGAGTAGTAGACGTAGAACGGCCGCGCGCGGTTCTTCGTCATGAAATCCACGAGGTGCGTGTGCATCAGCTCGGGGATGTAGTCCTTTTCGCCGACCGGGACCTTCTTGCCGTTGATCTCCACGTTCTCGCCCTTCTTGCCCTGCGACTTCCAGTAGGCGCCGCTGCCGGAGAAACGGAAATAGTCGTCGAACCCGAAGTCAGCCGGCCCGAGGGGCAACTGCCCCCACTTGCCGATGGAGGAGGTGATGTAACCCGCCTGCCTCAGAATCGCTGGCATCATCGTCTCCGCCTTCGGAGTGAAACGTCCGGTGGCGTCCTGGTTCGTCGCGCCGGTGCGAAACACATAGCGGCCGGTCAGGATCGTCGCGCGGGACGGGCCGCACAGCGGTTCGGCGTAGGCGTGGCGGAAAATCGTTCCGCCCCGGGCCAGGGCGTCGATGTTGGGGGTTTTGTAACGGTCGGCGCCCGTGCAGGCGATGTCTCCGATGCCGACGTCGTCGCCGAGAATGAAGATGATGTTGGGCTTGGCAGGGGCAGCGGCGCCGAGCAACGAGGAGACGAAGCAAAGCAGGGAGAGGACGCGGAGACGCATGCCGGGGAGACGGGGTGAAGTTGCTGGCAGTTACAGGGGCGGAGAGGCGTCGCGGCGAAGCGGCACGCGGATCATGAGCCGCTGAAGCGGTATGACGTGTTGAAGATCAATTCAATGCTGGTCGAAACACGTACCCGAACCTTTATCCGGCCCGAGACCGCGTCCGCCGGGGTGGCGCGGCCCGTCACCGTGCGTTCCTCGCCGGCGTGATTCACGGCGCGGCCGGCGAATTCGATGACCTCGCCGCGCCCGAGGCGCCGCAGATCGTCATCGGGGATTCGGATCACCAGGCGACCGGTCTCGTTCTGGAAAAACCACGGCAGCACGCGCGCCACATAGGTGGACTCGTATTCTCCGGTGGCGTTGCGGGTGAATTCCGGCAGGCGCAGTGAGACCGTGCCGACGTAGATCGAAGTCCAGGTGGGCTCGATCGCGACCTTGCGCCACGCCGCTTCCGGCGCAGCACCGCCAAGTCGCGAAGCTGCGACGAGAGCGAGGATGGCGGCCGCGAGGCGCGGGATCATGGCGGACAGTGGCGTCCGTGGCGCGCGGGCGGCAAGCGCGGACGGGGTATCTTTCCCGTTGCGCGGTTTTGGGGTGGGTCGCATCAGTTTCGGCCATGGCGAAGGCATCTCAAGCGACCTGGGGCGGGCGGTTTTCCGCCGGCCCCGCCGAGCTCATGTTGCGGTTCAGCGAGTCGGTCTCTTTCGACCACCGGCTGGCGCCGTTCGACATCGCCGGCAGCAAGGCCCACTCGGCCATGCTGGCGCACGTCGG
>JAURJO010000229.1 GCA_030832235.1 Verrucomicrobiota bacterium | reverse complement strand
TCGGCACGACTCCACCCAGTCACACCATTGGCGCATGCCCCTGCGCCATCCTTGGAATCCGCGGTGAACCGAGGAGCATTCCCGAACGCCTTTGGCCGTCGCGGTTCCGACATGGTCCGGGGTCGCCGGACCCCGGCTACAAATGAGACAAATTTATCCGTGTCGATTCGTGGTTAGCACGGTTCGGCTGACCCGGGATCAGACTTCACGCTCCGGCATCCGCGCGCCGGCGCCGCGCGAATCATCGCCGTGACCTTCCATCTGCACCGCGAGCAATTCGTGCCGGGCGACCCGGCCGCCATCTGGGAATTCTTCGCCACGCCCCGCAACCTCGACCTACTCACCTCGCCGCATCTGCGATTCCGCATCATGGGTGAAGTCGCTCCGCGGATGTACGCAGGGCAGATCATTGAGTACCGCGTGGGGATCTTGCCCGGAGTATGGACGCGCTGGCTGACCGAGATAACTCACGTGCGTGAGGGGGAGTACTTTGTCGATGAACAGCGGGCGGGCCCATACCGGCTCTGGCATCACCAGCATCATTTCGTGCCGGCGCCGGGTGGAGTGCGCATGACCGACCACGTGACCTACGACCCCGGCTGGGGACCGCTCGGCACCCTGGCCCACGCCGTCTGGATCCGCCGGAAACTCGCCGCGATCTTCGATTTCCGTGCCGGCCGCACCGCCGAGCTGTTTCCCACGCGCTCCGCGGGATTGTAACGTAGCGCGTTACCAGGCCGGGGAGGTGCAGTTGCCGTAAACTTGAGGGCGCGGCCGCGGCGTGAGCGGGGCTTGCGCGAGGCGCCGCGGGGGCCCAACTCTTGCTCGACATGGCAACCCCTCCCCCAACCCAAGACGACGTGGTGCACAGCGAGTCGTTCCTGAGCTCGCTCATGCGCCGCCAGCTTCGCCTCTCAATCGCCTGCGCCGCGACCTTCATGATCGCCCTGCTCGGTATGCCGATCGCGAACTATCTCGCGCCCGGCCTGATGGCGACGCGCGTGGCGGGCTTCACCCTGAGCTGGCTGATCCTCGGGGTGCTTTTCTTCCCGTTCGTCTGGATCATCTCGTGGGCGTTCATCCGCCGCTCGATCGCGCTTGAGGAAGAGGAAGTGCAACAGGTCCGCGCCGGAAAGGAGGCGCGCTGAGCCATGACAACCTGGTTTCCCCTCGCTCTCGTCGGCGGCGTTGATCCCTGGATCCTCGCCTTTTCCCTCATCACGGTCGTGGTGACGATCTGGATGGGCTTCTCGTCCCGCAAGACGTCGAAGACCGCCAGCGACTTTTTCGTGGCCGGACGCTCGGTGTCCGTCGGCTGGAACGCCTCCGCGATCTCCGGCGAATACCTCTCGGCCGCGTCTTTCATGGGTGTCGCCGGCATGGTGATGTCGAGCGGCTACGACGCGCTCTGGTATCCGGTCTGCTACGCCTGCGGCTACCTCTTCCTGCTGCTCTTCATCGCCGGACCGCTGCGGCGCTTCGGCGCCTACACGATCCCGGACTTCGCCGAGGGTCGGTATGATTCGCCGCTGTTCCGCAAGATCGCCGTCTGCTTCGTGCTGTTCATCGGCTTCTTTTACACGATGCCGCAGATGAAGGGCGCGGGCGTGACGCTCTCCTACATCTTCCCCGGCATGCCGTACTGGGTCGGCGTCGTGGTCGTGGGCGCGGTCATCACCTTCAACGTCGCCCTCGGAGGCATGAAGGGCATCACGCTGGTCCAGGCCTTCCAATATTGGGCCAAGATGTTCGCGATCAGCGTGCCCGTCTTCGTGCTGATGTCGGTCGTCGGCTTCTACAACGGCCACGTCGGCGCCAACCGGGCCGCGGGGGAATCCGCCGCCCCGGTCACCGAGATCCAGCGCAAGGCGATGCCGGAGAAGGCACCCAAGGACGAAGTATGGGTCGCGCCGTTCGGTCCGCTCACCACCAAGGCGGTCAACGCCGCCGCCGCCGCGCTCCCCGCCGAGCAACGCGCGGCCTACCTCGCCGAGCACCAGCGTCCCTACTCGCTGCTCTACACCTACTCGTTGATCATCGCGCTCGTCTGCGGCACGGCCGGCCTGCCGCACATCCTCGTGCGTTTCTACACCAACCCCGACGGCGTCGCGGCGAAGCGCACCACGATGTGGGTGATGATCCTCATCGGTGTCTTCTACGTCTTTCCGCCGGTCTTCGGCGTCATCGGACGCAACCTCATGCCGGATCTCTACGCCGGACTGGGCGCCAAGGGGACCGACAAGGTGGTGCTCGAGTTGCCCACCCTGCTCGGCGCCGGCGGCGGCGTGATCGGCTCCGTCCTCAGCGGCATCACCTGCGCGGGCGCGTTCGCCGCGTTCATGAGCACCTTCAGCGGATTGCTCGTCTCCATGACCGGCGCGCTCGCGCACGACGTCTACGGCCGCATGCTCCGGCCCCAGTCGCGCCCGGCCGAGCGGATGGCTGCCTTCAAAGTCGCGGCCGTCTTGATCGGAGGCGTCGCCGTCACCCTCGGCTGTTTCGTCGAACCGCTCGAAATCAACTTCATGGTCGGCCAGGCCTTCGCGATCGCCGCGGCGAGCTATTTCCCGCTGCTCTTCATGAGCGTGTGGCGGCGCGGCATGACGATGAAGGGCGCCGCCATCGGCATGCTCACCGGCGGTCTCTGCGCCCTGGGCGCCGCCGCGCTTACCAATTTCTCCACCCTCGCGCTCGACAAGGGACCGATGGGCAAGATCTTCGCCGGCTTCGCCCCGCTCAACGCCTTCTGGGCGCAGCATCCCCTGCTGCGCATCCTCTGCGAACAGCCCGCCATCTGGACGGTACCGCTCGCGATCGGTCTGATGGTCGTCATCTCGAAGCTCACGTCGGACGACATCCCGGGCGACATCCGCATGAAGATGCTCGTGCTCCACGCGCCCGAGAAGCTCGGCCTCAAGCAGGAGTACATCCAGGAGCACCAGGCCGGCGCCGGCCACTGAGCCCGCCGGGGCCCGCATTCAGCGGCGCGGAACCAGCGACTCGACCACGGTCCGCCGCGGGATAGGGCCCTGCGCGCCCGGCCCCAGCGTCGAGAGAGCCGCCGCCACGTTGGCGAACGCGATCGCCTCGGGAAACTGCGCGCCCTCCGCGAGCCGCGCCGCCAAGGTGCCGGCGAAGGTGTCGCCGGCCCCCACGGTGTCGACCGGCCGCACCGGATGGGCGGGAAACTCCCGCGCGCCTTCCGGGCTTAGCCAAAGCGTCGGCGCCGCACCGCGCGTGACCACCAGGTGATCCACCCCCCGCCGCTTCGCGGCCGCGGCATCAGGCGCACCGAAGATTTGCGCGCACTCGCGCTCGTTCACGATCACCACGCTGATCCGCACCGCTCCCCATGGGAAATCCGCCGACACCGGTGAAGGATTGAATACTGTGATCACTCCAGTTGCTGCCGCCGCACGCAACGCCGCGACCGTAGCGTCAACCGGAACCTCAAGTCCGGCCAGCAACACACGCGCCCCTGGTGCGAGTGTTGTCACCGCCCTCTCCACCGCCGGCGCGGAAACGGTCCCGTTCGCGCCCGCCGCGACCACGATCTGATTTTCACCGCGGTCATCGACGCAGATGAACGCGGATCCGGTCGCAACGCCCTCCGCGGTTACGAGGTGCGTGGTGTCGACACCTTCGGCGCGCAGGTGGGCGAGGTAGGCCGCCCCGTCGGCGTCGGCCCCGACCGCCCCCACCATCGCCACCGCCGCCCCGTGCCGTGCGGCGGCGATCGCCTGATTGGCCCCCTTGCCGCCGAATTCCACGCGTGTGCCGGTTGCCTGCAGGGTTTCGCCGGCAACGGGTAGCCGCGGCACCCGCCAGAGCCGGTCAACGTTGAGCGAGCCAACCACAATCACGCGGCCGCCGGCAGCGGTGGCCGATCCGACGCCACCGATCATACCGATGCAGCCTGTCCGCCCGACTCCCGCTTGAGGCCGCGGGTCATGAGGGCCGCGAGGGCGGCGTCGGGCCGTTTCCCCTCGTAGAGGATCGCACGCACCTCGCGCAGGATCGGGGCGTCGATCCCCCGCTCGACGCAAAGCCCGGCGAAGGAATCGGCGGTGCGGTGGCCTTCGACCACCGTGCGGCGACCGGCGAGCAAGTCCGCAACCGGAACACCCTCGCCGAGGCGCTGGCCGAACTCTCGGTTGCGGCTCCAGCCGCCGTAGCACGTCGCGACCAGATCACCGAACCCGCCCAGCCCGTAAAAGGTCTCGGACCGCGCGCCGAGGGCGGCGCCGACGCGCACCATCTCGGCGAGTGCGCGCGTGAGCAGCGCGGCCTTGGTGTTGTCACCCAGCCGCAGGCCGTCACAGCAGCCGGCGGCGATGGCGTAGATGTTCTTGAGGCAACCGCCGAATTCCACGCCCGGCAGATCGTCACTCGTGTAGACCCGGAGCGTGGGTCCGCTAAACGCCTGCTGAAGGCGTTCCACCGCCGGTTCAATCGCGCCCGCGGCGAGGACCATGGCCGACGGTTCGCCCCGCGCGACGCCGAGGGCGTTGGTGGGGCCGGACAACGCGGCGACCCGCGCGGAGGGCGCCACTTCGGCGATAACCTCCGATGGCCGCCGGTGGGAGCCAACCTCGAGACCCTTCACCAGACTCACGATCAAGGGCGCGGCGGCGAAACGAGCGCAGGTCTCGCGCAACGCCTGGGCCGGACACGCGAGCAGCACCGCGTCGGCCGCGTCCAGGGAGCCGGGCGCGGCGGAAACCGTGACCGCCGGCGGAAGCGGAATGCCCGGCAGGTAGTCGGCGTTCACCCGCGCGGCAGAGAGCTGGGCGGCGTGCTCAGCGCGGCGCGGCACCAGCGTCACGGCATGACCGAGACGGGCGAGGTGGACCGAGAACGCGGTTCCCCAGGCGCCAGCGCCGGCGACGACGAAATTCATGACGTCGGCTTAACCACGAAAGCCGCGGAATACACCAAAAAGCAGAGCGTGCCGGACACCTTCAGCCGCATACCTTCTGCGGTTCGCGGCCATCACCGCCATTGGCCGCAAGAAGGCGCAAGAGTCGCAAACGGGGACAGTTTCACCATGGAGCCACGGAAGCGGAGTGCCGCCGGCGGCGCGACGTCCGTGGTTAAACCCAACACCCTGTGGCGTGATTGGGAAGACTCCCCGATCTTGCCGGGCTCCCGTTCAACCCCGCCCTCTCCTCTCCGTGACTCCGTGTCTCAGTGGTGAAACTCCGAAAGCCTTCAGCCGCATCCTCGTCCTGCGGCTTATGCGCGTCTTCGCGGCCATCACCGCCATTGGCCGCAAGAAGGCGCAGGGGTCGCAAAAAAGCGCGGCTTCGGGTTTCCCGCGTTCCTGATTTCCAGATCCAGCGCGGTCGGACCCTTACGAGAGGAAGGCCGGTATCTTCTCGCCGGCGATCATCTGCTCAAAGGTCTCGCGGGCGTGGATCAGCTCGAACGCGCTGCCTTTGACGAGCACCTCAGCGGCCATCCCGCGGGTGTTGTAGCGGCTCGCCATGGTGTAGCCGTAGGCGCCGGCACTGAGGAAGCCGATGAGTTCGCCCTCGCGCACCTCCTGCAACGAACGGTCCTTGGCGAAGCAATCACCGCTCTCGCAGACGGGGCCGACGACGTCGGCGACGAGGGCCGGGCGGGATGAATCGCGATGCAGCGGCACGATCTCGTGGAAACTATCGTACATCGCCGGCCGCACGAGGTCGTTCATAGCGGCGTCGACAATCAGGAAGTTCTTCCCGGCGCCGCGCTTGAGGTGCTCGATGCGCGAAAGAAGCACGCCGGCGTTGCCGACCATGAAGCGGCCGTGCTCCAGGAGGATGGTGAGGCCGAGCGGCTGCAGCAGGGGGACGAGGGCGGCGCCGTAGCTCTCGGGGGTGAGCGGCCGCTGGTCGGCGGGCTGCGATTCCCACCACGACGAGGCACCGCTGGCGAGCGCGTCGCGGTAGATGATGCCCATGCCGCCGCCGATGGAGAAATACGTGATGCCGTACCTGGCCTTCAGTTCAGCCGCGAACGGCCCCACCTTGGTGACGGCCTCGACGAACGGCGCGACGGAGGTGAGCTGCGAGCCGATGTGCATCTGCACTCCCTTGATCTGCAGGTGCGGCAGGCGGGCGGCGGCCTCGTAGGCGGCGGCGGCGTGACGCAGCGGGATGCCGAACTTGTTGTCGCTCTTGCCGGTCGTGATCTTCGCGTGCGTGTGGGCGTCGACGTCGGGGTTGACCCGGATCGCCACGGGGGCCTTCACGCCGAGCTTGCCCGCGACATGGTTGATGCGCGCCAGCTCCGGCTCGCTCTCAACATGGAACGAGAAGATCCCGTTGCGCAGCGCCAGCTCGATCTCGGCCTCGGTCTTGCCCACGCCGGCGAAGACGCTGGCCCGGACGTTGCCACCCGCGGCGAGCACGCGACGAACCTCGCCGCCGCTCACCAGGTCGAAGCCCGCGCCGAGGTTCGAGAAGTGACGCAGCACCGCGAGGCTCGAGTTGGCCTTCATCGCGTAACAGAGGCGGGCGTCCAGTCCCGTGAGCCCGCGCTGCAGGCGGCGGAAATTATCCTCCATCGTCGCGGCGCTGTAGACGTAAGTCGGCGTCCCGTAGAGGCCGGCGACGGCCGCGAGGTCGACCGACTCGCAATGGAGAGCGGAGCCCGAGTAGTGGAAGTGGTGCATGACGGCGAAGAAGGCTGGACGAAGTGAGAGAACGGCGAACGTAGCCGCTTTCCGCTTGAAAAAACCACTTCAAACTTCGTCTGTTCGCCCATGCTTCGCGCGCTGCTCCACCTGCTCTCCGGCGGTTCCTCCCGCCGGCGCGGGGGACCGGCTCCGCAGGGCCGTTTCCGCAGCGCGCAATTCGCGAGCTTCATGGCGCAGAACAACCGCCGGCGCGTCGACACCGACCTGCTCGACGCCGTGCTCCGCTCGCGTCGCGTGTTCCGCAACGTGCTCAAGCTCGCGCTCGCCGGTGGTGGCGCGTGGGTTGTGCTCGAGAGCGCCCGCGCCCTCTCGATCTTCTGAGGATCGCCGCGGCGGCCGGCCGCGACAGCGGACTTGATCAACGCTCCCGCGGGACGTTTGCTCAGCGTTTCACCCGCGCCCAACGCCATGATCCGCATCAACGAGAACTACACCAAGCTCAAGGCCTCCTACCTGTTCAGCGATATCGCCAAGCGGGTCTCGGCCTACACCGCGGCCAACCCCGGCAAGCCCGTCATCCGCCTCGGCATCGGCGACGTCACCGAGCCGCTCCCCCGCGTGTGCGTCGACGCGCTGCACGCCGCGACCGACGAGATGGCGGCTCGCGCCACCTTCAAGGGCTACGGCCCCGAGCAGGGCTACGCCTTCCTGCGGGAAGCGGTCGCACAGCACGATTACGCGGCCCGCGGCTGCAAGATCGACGCCGACGAGATCTTCATCTCCGACGGCTCGAAGTGCGACTGCGGCAACATCCAGGAAATCTTCGCGCAGGACGTCCGCCTCGCGATCCCCGACCCGGTCTACCCGGTCTACGTCGACACCAACGTGATGGCGGGCCGCACCGGCGCCAACGTCGACGGCCGCTACCAGGGTGTCACCTACCTCGAGAGCACGCCGGCCAACGGCTACGTGCCCGCGGTCCCCGCGGTGGCCACCGATCTCATTTATCTCTGTTTCCCCAACAACCCGACGGGCGCCGTCGCGACCAAGGCCCAGCTCACCGCGTGGGTCGAGTACGCCCGGCGCAACCGCGCGGTGATCCTCTTCGACAGCGCTTACGAGGCCTACATCCGCGACCCGGCCATCCCGCACTCGATCTACGAGATCGAGGGCGCGCGCGAGGTGGCGATCGAGTTCCGCAGCTTCTCCAAGACCGCCGGCTTCACCGGCACCCGCTGCGCCTACACCGTGGTGCCGAAGACGCTCATGGCCTACGACGCCGCGGGCAACGCGCACGCCCTCCACGCGCTCTGGAACCGCCGCCACACGACAAAGTTCAACGGCGTCGCCTACCCGATCCAGAAGGCCGCCGCCGCCGTGTACACCGAGGCCGGCCGCAAGCAGACCAGCGACCTGATCGACTTCTACCTCGCGAACGCACGCCTCATCCGTGAGGCGATGAACCGCCTCGGCTTCAAGTGCATCGGCGGCGACAACGCGCCCTACCTCTGGATCAACACCGGCCGCGATTCCTGGGAGTTCTTCGATTTGCTGCTCAACCGCGCCCAGGTGGTCTGCACCCCCGGCGCCGGCTTCGGCAAATGCGGAGAGGGCCACGTGCGCATCAGCGCGTTCAACTCCCGCGAGAACGTCGAGACCGCTCTCACCCGTATCGCCGCCGCCCTGCGCTGAGCCGGCGGAACAGGCTCAGCCGCTGAAAGGCGCCGAGGACCCCGCCCGCGCGCGCACGGTCGCGAGCCAGCGCGCGAGGTTCGTGCAGATCCGGGCCGGATTGATCGGCTTGCTCTCGAAGCCGTCCATGCCGGCCTCAAGGCAGCGCTGGCGGTCATCATCGCCGGCATTGGCGGTCATCGCCACGACCGGAACTCCCGCGAGCGCCGGGTCGGCGCGGATTTGGCGCGTGGCCTCGAAACCGTCCATCTCAGGCATCTGCACGTCCATCAGCACCAGGTCGAACGGCACGGCGGCGGCGCGCAGGATCTCAAGGGCCTCACGCCCGTTGCCCGCCACCTCCACGGTGGCACCCGCGCCTTGGAGCAACTCGACCAGGATCTGCTGGTTGAACTCGTTGTCCTCCGCCACGAGGATCCGCCCGAGCAGACGCGCCGGCTGACCGGACATCTCCCGCGCCCTCGCCGCCGCCAGCGCGGACTCGGCCGCGACCGGGAAGCGAACACGGAACGCGAAGGTGCTGCCCTGCCCGGGCTCGCTCTCCACCCAGATGCGGCCGTCCATGAGATCGACGATGCGCTTGCAGATCGAGAGTCCGAGGCCCGTACCGCCGAATCGTCGCGTGGTGGAAGCGTCGGCCTGGCTGAAGGGGCGGAAAAGTCGGTCACGTTCCTCGGCGGAAAGGCCGATGCCGGTGTCGCGCACCAGAAACTCCAGCTCGACGGTGGTGTCATCCCCCCCGGCCCGGCGCACCTCGATGGTCACACCGCCGGCGGCGGTGAACTTCACGGCGTTGCCCGCGAGGTTGAGCAGCACCTGCTCCAGGCGGAACGAGTCGCCCGACAGGGCGCGTGGCACGCCGTCGCCCATCCGCACCGCGAGCGTTATGCTTTTCGCGCGCGCGAGGTAACCGACAATGGAATCGATCGACGCGAGCGTGGCTTCGAGATCGAACGGCCGCGCCTCCAACGTGAGTCCTCCCGCCTCCATCTTCGAAAAATCGAGCACGTCGTTGACCGTCTGCATCAGGTTCTGCGCCGCCCGCTGCGTCTTCACGAGATAGTCGCGCTGGTCGGCGTCGAGGCCGGTCTGGAGGCAGAGGTGGGAAAGCCCGATGATCGCGTTGAGTGGCGTGCGGATCTCGTGGCTCATGTTGGCCAGGAACTGGCCCTTGGCGGCGGTGGCCGCCTCCGCTTGTTCCTTGGCCCGGGCAAGCTCGGCCGTGCGCTCGCGCACCCGGTCTTCGAGCAGCGCTTTTTGCCGGAGAATCTCCTCCTCGAACCTTTTTCGCTCGGTCACATCGACCTGCACCGAGACATAACGCTGCACCGCGCCCTCCTCCGAGAAGATGGGGCTGATGTGAACGGAGACCCAATAAGGATCGCCGTTCTTGGCATAGTTGAGCAGCTCCTCGCGAACGACCTCATTGCGCCGCAGCGCATCGCGGATGCGGTTGATCGCTCCCGCATCGGACTTCGAGCCCTGCAACACCCGGCCGGGTCTCTTGCCGCGCACATCCTCCAACGTGTAGCCCGTGCGCCGGGTGAAGGAGTCGTTGACCCACTCGATCCTTTGCTCCGGGTCGGTGATGATCACCAGGTCCTCCGTTGCGCTCGCCACGAGCGAAAGCTTCGCGAGCTCGTCGCGCGCCTCCTTCTGGCGGGTGACGTCGCGCATCATTCCCACCACCCCGCCGTTGGCGATGCGACCGATTGAGACCTCAACCCAGATCAGGGCGCCGTCCCCGCGCCGCACCCGGAGCTGAGGGCAGACCGACTCCCCTCCGGCAACGGGCTCGGCCAGCATACGTTCCAGCAATGCGCGGTCGGGCTCGTGAATGAAGTCCAACAAGGGACGCCCGGTGGCGGCGTCGGGTGCGATACCCGACATCCGCTTCCAGGCGTCATTGAGGAAGACCAGTTTCCCGGCGGCGTCGGTCTCGAACACGATCTCGGAGAGAATCTGGATGCGTCGCCGCATCCGGTTCTCCGCCTCGATCAGGGCCTCGGTGAGGCGGCTCGTAGCCTCGACGTGGATATCCGTCGCGAGCGACGTCGAGAAACCTCCGGCCGGACTCTCCGACATGGGCTAAGCAGGAGCGCTCAGGCCGCGGTGCGGACGAGCTCACCCAACACTTCCTTGCTCGTGGCCGACCGGCCGTAGAGCGGGAAGATGTTCTTACAGTAGAAATCATGCTCGCCCATCGTGCGCGCCGAGGAGCAGTCGGAGAGGATCGTGACCGCGAAACCACGCTCGTAGGCGGCGCGTCCGGTCGAATCGATGCAGAGCGAAGTGACCATGCCCGCGACGAGTACGTTGCGGATGCCGCGCTGCTTGAGAACCTGCTCGAGGGAGGTGTCGGAGAACGCGTTGAACCCGACCTTGCCCGTCACGTAGTCGATGCGCTTACCGAAAGCCAACAGCTCCGGGATGGTGTCGGCGCCCGTGGTGCCCGACTTGAACGCGCCGGACTGCTTGATCTTATCGAGGATGCCGACGGCGTTGGCCATCGCGCGGTAATTGGGCTCCAGCACGATCGGGGTGGAGATGATCGACATCTCGGTCTTCGAAGCCTCGCGGATGAACTCGAGCGAGTTGTGGAGGACTTCGTCGACCCGGTTGGGCTCCTCCACGACACCACGGAGAATTCCGTTCTTCGCGAAGTAGTCGTTCTGGAAGCCAACGAGGATGGCAGCGGTGTTCTTTGCGTTCATGCAGCGTTTTTTGGGTTGGTGCTGAAGTGATACCCGGTCAAAAACCCTACTCAAGGACTTTGAATTACCTATTTTAGACGCGGCCTCCCCTTACGCCATTTCCCAAAACCACATTCTTCACTGCCGTGTCCGAAACTCCCCTCGACCTCAACGCGCTCGGTGAATTCACCGGACACGATCCGGCCCAGACGCTGCGGCTTGCGCGCCACTTCGCGGAAACCGCCCGCAAGACTCTCGTGGAGATCAAGACCGCCCGCGACAGCAGCGATCTCGGCACGCTGAACCGCCTCGGCCACAAGCTGAAATCCTCCGCCGCGATGGCCGGAGCCCGGGAGTGCGCCGGCCTTTGCATCCAGCTCGAGAAAGCGCCGGATCTGCCGGCCGCGCTCGACCTGGTCGCGCGCTTGGAGCCCGTGATCGGCGGCATCTCGACATACGTCCAAACCCTGGACGGGAAGCCGGCCGGCGGCTGAAACGGGCGGGCGCACGTCGACGAGCGCGGTTGCGACGACTCCTGCAACCCGGCGTCGCCTCGCCAATCATTCCGAGGCAATAGGCGTACCGCCTTCGCGCCATCGCCAGGTGCGGCTAATTAAACCCACCAACCAATCATCAAAAACGGCTGTCCCCAAACATTGGAGGGACCGCGACGGACGATGGGGCGGAAGGCTGGCCTGCCAGCCGTAGGCTTGGCGGAGGCTGGTGGGCCGACTGGGATTCGAACCCAGACTCAAAGGATTATGAGTCCTCTGCTTTAACCGTTAAGCTATCGGCCCGCGAGCGGCCCTTGTGTCACCGCTGCCGGAGGCCCTGTCAAACGCCAGTACCTGCCTTGGATGGCGCGGCGGACGACGCGTACACCCTCACCTCAAGTATCCTCGCGTGATCCAGACCGTTGGTCGCCTCAACCTTGATCCGCACCGCCGCCGTCGTGACGGATGACGCCAACCGGTGAACGCGCCTTCTTTGATAGTTGCCCTGCTCGCGATGCACGACGCTCCAGCCGGCGGCAGTCTCGATCTCCAAGGCGTAGTCGCGGACCGTCTCGGGCTGCGGTTCCCCCCAGTGCATCCGCCGTGTGTAGCCGTCGGCTTGGGAAAGCGTGAGGAAACGATGCTGCCCCGTGTCGAAGATCAGCTGCACCTCGTCGAAAGTAGCCGGAGCCGGCCAGCGCAGTTCGAGCCACGCGGGCAGATCCCCCGCCGGGTCACTCATCCAACGGTGGGTGCTCGGGTGCGCGCGGTCGGGCGGCGCGGAGGTGTGCAACGTGCGCGCGCGGCCGGTCTCGATCTCCCGCAGAACTTCCTCCCATTGGTTGGCCGCGCCGACATCCGCGGATGCGGCGACGGCGACGCTCGCGCCATGCACCGCCCGCGTCTGTCCGGAAAGCACCAATGAAGCCTCCCCACCCACCTGCGCGCTCGATGCGCGCACCGTCGTCCGCCGGGCGAGGTCGTCATCGTCCGCGTTGGGAACGCCGATCAGGTAAGCGTCATCGCGCAACAACCGCTGCCGGATGCGCGCCAGCAGGACGGCGTCATCCGCAATCGCCACCGGTTCCACACCGGCGCGCAGCGCCAGCGCCGCGGCCGTGCCGACCCCTTGGCCCACCGCCGCGCAGGTCGCCATTACGCGGGTCGAAGCGAAGGCCAGATGGGTCGCGGAGATGTTTCGGCCGGCGAAGAACAGATTCCGTACCGCGGGCGTCACGCAGCTCCGCAGGGGGATGTCGTAGAGCCAAGGGATATGGTGCTGGGTGCACGGCGGCTCAGCGGGGGCGTCGACACCCTCCGGGGGGTGCGTGTCGATCGGCCAGCCCCCGTAGGCGATCGCGTCGTAAAAGGGCCGGGAGGATAAAACATCCGACTCGCTGAGGGTGTGCCGGCCGATGAAGCGCCGGCTCTCCCGCTTGCCCGGAATGAAGCCGATCCACTCGAGGGCCCAGTGGGAGACATCGAGACCGGACTCGTTTTTAATATGGTTCCAGACCCCGAGCGTGATCGCGAGGAGCTCGTCGCGGATACGCTCGTTGTCTTTGAGCGTGTCGAGGCAACCGCCCCATTCGATCCACCAATAGCCGTACTCCAATCCAAGGTCGGAACCGGATTTCCCAAACGGGCGCAGGGCGAAATCACCGGCTTGGAACCGCCGCACCCACGGTGGCGCGACATACGGCATCGGGCGATCGTGCTTCCTGGCCTGGAAAAGGATCGTGGAACCCAGCGTGCGCGCGTCGCCCGCGGCCGGCGCAAGCCGCTCGCCGAACTCGTCCCGCCCCTCGCGTCCGCGCCGGAACGGCGCGGACGCCTCGACGCCGAGCCGGCCGTCGCCGGTGCAATCGGCGAACATCGCCGCTCTGAGCGTGAAGCGATCCTCGGTCGAGGGCCGCTCGGCCGTGACTTCCGTGATGCGCCCTTCCTCGACGCGCGCGCCGGTCACAGTGGTATTGAGGAGGAGCTTCAGGTTGGGCTCGGCCCGGCAAAGCTCGTACAGGATCAGGTCGGCAACCGCCGGGGACCGCTGGGGATTGCGCACGGCGAGCTCGAGGCGGATCTCCTCGACCAAGCCACCCTCGCGGGGCTCCAGCACCAGCGGCAGACCCGCGTGCAAACCCGTCGCTCCCACCATGTGCATGCGGATTTCGCTCGAGGCGTTTCCGCCCAGCACCGGCCGGTCCTGCACGAGGATCACGCTCGCGCCGAGCCGCGCGGCCGCAAGCGCGCAGCATATTCCCGACATACCGCCTCCCGCGACCAGCAGGTCGCAATCCATGGAATGATGGGAAACGACGCTCACGGTAGGGAGCCGGAGCCCCGGAAAAACTCCGCGGCGTCGGCGAGCACCAGCGGCAAGGCGCGCTCGACCAGGGAAAACTCATGGCCGCCCTCCAACCGGTGCACGCGCGCCGGCAGGCCTCTTTCCTCCAGGGCAGAGAGGAAGTTTTCGTTCATCGTGAGCTCGAACCCGCGCGTCGCCAGCACCAGCGACAACCGCGCGCCGCGCAGCGTCTCGACGTCGTGGAGAGGATTAAGACGCGTCCAGACCGCCGGATCCGCGGTGAAGCGATCCACGGCCACGCGGTAGTTTCTTCCCTCCGGCAGCGTCTCCGCGCGCGGATAGTCCAGCAGGCCGATGATGCTCGCCACGAAGCCGAAGCGCCCGCCGTTCGCCTGCGCCTGGCGCACCGCGCCGTATCCGCCCATCGACCAGCCGGCAATGCCCGTGCGCGCCGGTGAACGCGAGACCGGCAGGTTCGCGCCCGCCCACGCGACGACCTCGCCGAGATAGGTGCCGTAGCGGTCCGCCGGCCGCGCCGGGGAATCGATGTACCAGCCATCCTCGCCCTGCGGGAGCACGACGTGGAACGGCGCCGCGAGCAACGCCGAGCGTGCGGCGGCCGAGTCGAGGAGCGACCGATGGTGCCGGCCGCGGCCGTGGAGGACGAACAGCACCGGCGCCACGTCCGCCGGCGAAGGGCGCTCGGGCGCGACCACCGCCACGGGCAGCGAGCGGCCGAGCGCCACGCTGGCGATCTCCGAAAAAGTGATGCGTTCGCCAGCCCGGAGTCTCCCCGTGAAGGCCAGGGTGAAAAGGCCCGCGACGATCAGCACCGGCCAGCGGGGACGGGAGGTCATTTCACGTCGTCCCAGCGGAACGCCAGGTGAAGCAGATCCGGCGGCCGCCCGGAATCGCCACGGTAGGTGACGACGTGCAACCGGGCATCAGCGCCCTCCCCGCGGAACCAGGTCGCCGCGTAATACCCGTCGGTAACCCGCGCCTCGTCCGCGTTGTCGAGAATGACGTGCGTGGCCGCGGTGAGCGTGGCGACGTCGACGCGGAACAGCGCCAGCTGCATCGGCCGGCCCGCCGTGCTGACGTTGCGGCCGAGCAGGTAAACGCGGCCCTCGCGCGCGAAGAGCCGCGGCCGGCCGACATGGCTCGTGATGAACGCGTGCGCCGCGGTGAGGTCCGCTTGCCGCCGCACGCGAAACGCGGCGTCGGTGAAGTGCAGGCGCGCGCGGTTGTCGTAACCGCGCGTAACCACCAGGAAGCCGTCACCTTGGCGGATGAAAGCGCTTTCGTTGATCGGCACGTCGCCGAACTCACGCGTGAGGCTGCGCACGAGGCGCCACGTGCGACCGTGATCATCGGAGCGCACCACGTCGACCGGCCCCGCGTGCGGTCGCGTCGGATACACGGCCCGGCCTCCGGGCAGGTTGGAAAAGGTCATCACGAGCATCCACGTGGTCGCGCCCTCGGTGATATGGTCGAAGGCGTAGCCGTACTCGACGCCTTCGATCAGACCCGCGCGCTCCGGTGGTCCGAACGTGCGGCCGCCGTCGGCCGAACGCACGACGAGCAGCCCGGTGCGCGTGGTGGAGCGGCCCGGCGCCTGCGCGTCGATGTAGTTCGCGATCACGCCGTCGCCGAACCGCACCCACTCGCCCATCTGCATGATTCGGCCCTCCACGCGCGAGATCGCGACGGGCGCGCCGCTCGCGCGGCCTCGGTTAGGATCGAGGCGCAGGAGATCGAGCGCGGCACCGGCGTCCTGGGCGTGGGCCCGGGCGCGCTTGTAGGAAACGAGCACCTCGTCGCCGAGATCCAGCAGCGCGGGAAACGCGAGGTACGGCCAGGCGCCGGCGTCGGCCGAGGCGAGGATCACTTCGCGCGACACCGGCGCGGGCGCGCGCCCGGAGGACGCACCGGATGCGGCGGGCAAGAGGAGGACGCAGAGCAGGGCGGCGAGCCGGCGCATGGGGCGGCGTCGGGGATGCCAGAGCGGTGTATCCACGGTCAAGTGAAGTGATCGTCCTCCGCCTCGGGGGAAGCGGCGACGAAGCGATTGCGCCCGCGCCCCGATCCCGTCCACGCTCGCCGGCACTTTCGAACGCAAGCGAGGCCACCCCGGCCCCCGGTTGGTTTGAATGCTCCGCCCCGCCTTGCCCCCCACTCTTGCTGAACCCCCTCCCGCGGACACCGCCACGCCACGGACGCCCGGGTGGTGGCGGCGCCCGGAATGGCGGGCGGCCGCTTTCCTCGCGGTCGCCGCCGCCCTGAACTACGCCGACCGCGCGGCGCTTTCGGCGGTGCTGCCGCCCCTGCGGGCGGAGTTCAGCCTCACCGACGTCCAGCTGGCATTGCTCGGCTCCGCTTTTCTTTGGTGCTACTCCATCTGCTCGCCGCTCGCGGGCGCGGTCGCGGACCGGTGGTCGCGACCGCGCGTGGTGGTGGCGAGTCTGGTGCTTTGGAGTGCGGTGACGGCGGCGACGGGTGCGGTCGACGGGTTCGCGGCCCTCCTGGTGCTGCGCGGCGCGCTCGGCATCGCGGAGAGCCTCTACCTGCCCGCGGCGATCGCGTTGACCGCGGACTGGCATGGCGCCGGCACGCGGGCACGGGCGATGAGCTCGATCTCGCTCGGGGTGAACGGCGGGATGATCCTCGGCGGAAGCTTCGCGGGCTATATGGCGGAGCAGCACGGATGGCGGACGGGATTCTGGGTGCTCGGGATAGGCGGCGTCGCTCTCGCGCTGTTCTCGCGGCCATTCATTGGAACGCCACCGGAAGTCAGGGTCGGGGCGGCCGCACCGCGGGCCTCGTGGGGTGAAGCCCTGCGCTACCTCGCCGGCGTACCGAGCTACTGGGTGCTGGTGGGTGAATCGATGCTGTCTGGCCTCGGGAACTGGATCTTCCTCGGCTGGCTGCCGCTGTATTTCAAAGAGCGGTTCGACCTCACGCTCGCGCAGGCGGGCTTCGCGGGGACGTTCACCCTCCAGATCTCGGTCATGCTCGGTGTCATCGCCGGCGGCTGGCTCTCGGACCGCGCGGCGGCAGCGGCGCCGGAGAAGCGGATGCTCCTGTACGCGCTCTTCTATTTCGCGGCGGCTCCCTGCCTGCTGGTCTTCCTCGGGCCGGCGACGCTCGCGACCACGGCCG
>JAURJO010000228.1 GCA_030832235.1 Verrucomicrobiota bacterium | reverse complement strand
CGACGTCATCATGGAAATCGACTGGTCGGTCGGCGAAGTGCTGCGGGCTTTGGAAAAGAACGGCCTCACGCGCGACACGCTCGTGATCTTCACCAGCGACAACGGCCCGTGGCTCAGCTACGGCGATCACGCCGGCAGCTCGGGTCCGCACCGCGAGGGCAAAGGGACGTCCTGGGAAGGCGGCACCCGCGTGCCCTGCCTCATGCGTTGGCCCGGCCAGCTACCCGCCGGCGCCGTGAACGACCAGTACATCATGACCATCGACCTGCTACCCACCCTCGCCCGCCGGATCGGGGCCGAGCTGCCAAAGCTGAAGATCGACGGACTCGACGTCTGGCCGGTCCTCTCGGGCCAATCGGGCGCCACCAACCCGCACGATGGCTACGGCAACTGGTACGCCCAAAACGAACTTCAGGCCGTGGTGAGCGGTGACGGGGAGTGGAAACTCGTGCTGCCCCATCGCTACCGCACGCTCGGCGGGCGCCCGGGTGGACGCGACGGCATCCCGGCGAAATACGAGAATGTGAACCTCGAGCGTCCGCTGCTGTACAATTTGCGCACCGATCGCGCCGAAACCAAGGACGTGGCGGCCGCTCATCCCGAGGTGGTCGCGCGCCTGCAGGCGTTCGCCGAAAAATGCCGCGCTGAACTCGGTGACACGCTCACCCAGCGCAAGGGCGCCGGCACCCGCGAACCCGGCCGCGTCGAGGGCGCCGCCGGGAAGAAGAAGGCGAAGACGGGCTGAGATTTTCGTCAGGGTAAAACGTGGCGCGCCCCTAAGGGGTCAGGGCGTTCAATGTTCAATCACCGCAGGTTTCTGAACAACGAACGCCCTGACCCCTTACGGGATAGCGCCGCTAAAACATTGAACGCCCTGACCCCATGGGCGGCCGTCTGAGAAATCTGTGGTTCAGATCCGCTGCCTTCTGAATGCCATTCGACGTGGGATCGCCGGCATCGGCCGGGGTCGCCGGACCCCGGCTACAGAAGAACCGCATTTATCCGTGTCGATTCGTGTCCATCCGTGGTTACTCACCCGCGGAGCGGGTCGGACGCTCGTTACAACCTGAACCTCGGCTACTTTTAAAAACCCTTTGGTTGACGCGCCCCTAAGGGGTCAGGGCGTTCAATGTTCGCCCGCCGCAGGCCTCTGAACAACGAACGCCCTGACCCCTTAGGCGGTCGTTACGAAGAATCGGCGTGCTACTTCGCAGCGCCGGCGGCGGCAAACATCCGCTCCAGCCATTCGAGCAGCTGACGCTCGTGGTCGGGTGCGGCCTTCGTCCACTCGCGCAGTCCATGGGGCGCGCCGGGCAGGGTGATCAGGTCACAGATGCCGCCCACCGCCTTTACGCGGCGCTGAAAGGCGACGCTTTGCTCGATCGCCACCGACTTGTCGGCGTCACCATGAAGCAGCAGCACCGGCGGCATCCCCGCTTTCACGCGATTGATGGGTGAGATGGCCCGCAGCTCGTGCAGCGCTTCGGGCGTGATCTCCTTCGGCCGACCGAGCAAAGCCTGCAGGCCGTCACCGAGACCTCCGCGCGCGGCGAGCTTGTACTCGTGGTCGGCCACCGCCGCGAAACCGGCCACCGCCTGCACACGGGTGTCGGGTTTCGAGATCGTCGCGAGCATCAGCGCGAGATGTCCGCCCGCGGAGTGCCCGAAGACCGCGATGCGGCCGGCGTCGCCTCGGAAACCCGCCGCGTTCGCCTTCACCCAGCGCACCGCCGCCTGCACATCCTCCAGGCAGGCGGGCCAGCGGTGCTTCGGCGCGAGCCGGTAGTTGATCGAAAACCAGACGTAGTTCGCACGATTGAGCAGGTTGAACCAAGGCGTGATGTCGGCACCGTCGCCCGGCCGGTCGCTGCCGGCCTTGTCACCGCGAGTCCAGCCGCCGCCGTGCACCAGGATCGCCACCGGAAACGGCCCCGGACCGTCGGGGATCCCCGCGTCGAGCAGGAGCGCCTCTCCGCCCGCACGGCCGTACTCGATGTCACGCCGCACCTCCGCGGCGTGCGCCGCGACGGCGGCACCGAACAGAAGTCCGATCAGGGCGAGGCCGCGCGGAGACGTTTTCATCCCCCTCGCTTCGCGCCGCAGCGGCGCGCACGCAAGCGCGCGGTTGGGTGCGAGCCGGACCGTTTTCCGGTTGGCCCCGTGCCCTCGGCGGCCACTCAATCGGGCCGTGCCCAGACGCCTGCTCGCCGCCCTTCTCCCCGTTCTGGTTTCGCTGACCGCCCCGGCCTCCCCGCCGGCGCCCGTACCGGACAAAGTCGTCGTGCTCACCTTCGACGACGCCTCCGCGTCACATCACGCGATCGCCCGGCCGCTGCTCCAACGACTCGGTTTCGGCGCCACGTTCTTCATCACCGAGGGCTTCACCTTCCGCACCAACAAGCGCGACTACCTCACGTGGGAGCAGATCGCGGAGCTGCACCGCGACGGCTTCGAGATCGGCAACCACACCCGCGACCACCTCGGCATCACCGAGAAAAACGTCCCGCGGCTCGCCGAACAGCTGGAGGCCATCGCCACCCGCTGCCGTGAGCACGGCATTCCGGCACCCGTGAGCTTTGCGTGGCCGGGCAACAAATTCCACGCGAGCGCCCTGCCCGTGCTCGAAGCCGCCGGCATCCGTTTCGCCCGCCGGGGCGGCGAACCCGAGGTGCCTTACGCCAAGGGCGGCGGCATTCCCTACGAACCCGGCGTCGATCACCCGCTGCTCATCCCGACCACCGCCGATGCGCGGCCAGTGTGGACCCTCGATCACGTAAAGGCCGCGGTCGCGCAAGCGCGGGACGGACGTATCGCGGTGCTCCAATTCCACGGCGTACCCGACGGCGAGCACCCGTGGGTGAACACGCCGCGCGAACGCTTCGAAGAATACATGCTCTGGCTCAAGGAGACCGGCTGCACCGTCATCGCGCTCCGCGACATCGCGCGCTTCACCGCCGGCCGGCCCGCGCCCGCCGATCCGATGTCAGCCATAAACCACCGCCTGCAGGCAGCCGCCGCGGTCGAAGTTCAGCGCGCCGCACCGGGATCCGCACCGAGAGCGTCGTCCAAGGCCGGAGCGAGCGCCTCCAAATAGGCGGTGCCCTGCGGATGGCGCGTGAGCGCCACCAGAATGTAGTGCCGACCTGCGCCGGCCACCACGGCGGTATCGTGGGACCATTGCTCCCACCAACCCGATTTCCGGCGGATCTCCCGCTCGCGCCCCGCGAGACCCTTCACGAAGCGATCCTCGATGTGGGGAATACCCGGCGAGCGAAAGATGTCGCGCATGGCCGCGGAGGCCTCGGGCGAGACCAGCCGGTCCTGCTCGAGCAAAAGGTAGAAACGCAACAGTTGCCGTACCGTCGCGGCATGGGTGTTGCCGCCGACCGGATCGCGCACGCGCTCGCTGTCGCGCCCGTAATGCTTCCCGAACCAGATTCCGCCGCCGCGCTTCGCGTCGTAAAACCCGTGCGCGTCTAGCACCGCCTGCACCCGCGTGATGCCCAGTTCCCGGGAGAATCGCGTGGCCGCTTCGTTGCTGGAGCACTTGATCATTTCACCGAGTTCGCGCCGGACATCCGCCTCTATCGCCTTCGCGGCCGTGGGATGGGTCGCGAACCACGCGAGCAGAATGCCGATCTTCGGCACGCTGGCGGCGTAATCGCCGGCGTCGGGCCGGAGCCATGCGACGCGCGCCGTCCGCAGATCGACCAGACCCACCGCCACCGCGTCGGCGGGAACGCCGAGTTTCTCCCGCAGCGCGCCATCGACGCGCTCGAGCGTGCTCTGCAGCACGGAGTCGGGCCGCGTGTCACGATCGATCACCAACCCCGCGCTCACGGGAGGCACCTGCATCGCGGCGAATGGAACGAAGGCACCCAGCGCGACCGCCAGCAGCGGCCACGTTTTCACGGACGGTTCCAAGCGGCGCCACCGGTCTCGGAAAGCGGGATATCGGCATCGTAGCGACCCGGGACCGGATCGTAACGCAGCAGCGTCTTGCCGATTTTTTCCGACGTGAAGTAGCCGACGATCACGAGCTCGCGCGAGAGCCGTAGGAATTCGCGCTCGGCGGCGTCCTTCGACGCGATCAGACGCCGAATCTCGTCATCCCGCTTCCCACCCTCGAGGGCGGCGAAAGGTCGCCCGTGCCGCGCGGCGCAAGCCGAGTCGAGCGCCGCGACGCCACCCGTAAGCGTGCCGCGTTCGGTAGCGGTGAGGAATTCCGTGAACATGCGGCCAATGAACGCCGGCACGCCCACATCGGCCGCGCCCGGCGTGTCGGTACGAGGCAGGATGCATTCGGCGAGCGCCGCCAGCGTGCGGTCCTGTTCGGCGGACAGCCGGGTTCCGCCGGCCGCGGGCTGGGCGCGGAGGACGCCGGCGATGATCGAGGGGGACAACGCGGCGCCGAGGACGACCGCGGCACGCTGAAGGGCTTCGCGGCGGCTCAGCATCACGCGATCGGATGAGGATTCAGAGGAGATCATCGAGGCGCAGGGGTCAGAGATT
>JAURJO010000227.1 GCA_030832235.1 Verrucomicrobiota bacterium | reverse complement strand
TACGTGATGAGAGACCAGAAAGTCTGGGGCCAGCAACTGCGCGTGCGCCTCGGCGTGCGCAACCTCATCGACCTCGAGAACACCGGCGAGTCGCGCAAGACCGGCTTCACCACCCTTGCCAACGGCACCGTTGCATACCGCTACACCTACGTGATGCCGCCCCGCTGGGACCTCACCGCCACCGTACGCTTCTAGCTCCCAACCGAGGGGGTCAGGGCGTTCATTGTTTCAGCAACAAACGCCCCCCGCTCCGTTAACGCCGAACGCCCTGACCCCATACCCACGGGGTCAGGGCGTTCAATGTTCAACCAGCGGCGCGTCCGGATACCGGAAACCTCAAAACTCACGGACCGAGTGGCACGGCGGCGCTAATAGAGTCGCTATTCGCCGGAATCCGGCGCCGGCTCGCCGCCCTCATGGCCGCCCGCCTTCCCTCGAACGACGGTTCCGAGCTCTACGACCGCACCGTCGCCCAACTCACCAGCCGGTTGCGACGCATGCGCACGCCTCACCAGCTGATGGGCACCCTTCGCTGGGGAGCCGGGGAACTTGACCGGGCCTACGCGAACGCCCCCGCCGAGGCCCGTGCCGCGGTCGCCTGCCGCGAGGGTTGCGCCGCATGTTGCCACGTGGCGGTGGATGTCCAAGCCCACGAGGTCCTGTACGCGGCGGACCACATCCAGGTGAGTTTTTCCCCGCAGGCCCTGAACGAGGCGGTCGAACGACTGGATGCCCACCGCAGCCGCGTGGCCGCCTTCACGGCCGGTGAGCGCGACCAAAGCCGTCAGGCCTGCGCCCTGCTCCAAGCGGGAGCCTGCACGATCTACGCCGGACGCCCCCAGCCCTGCCGCTCCCACCACACGAGCGACGCGGCGGCTTGCGCCGCCCACCTGTCCGACCCTTCGCTGGAGATCACGGCAGTCTACATACCCGCCCTCCGGGCGCGCATGTTCTCCGTCATGCTCGGCGTTGATGAAGCCATCGAGGCCGCCGGTTACGACGAACGCGCCTACGATTTCGGCTCCGCGCTGCACGAGGCCCTTACCAATCCACTTTGCCTCGACGCGTGGATGCGCCACCGGTCCGCGTTTCCGGACAATTGCCTCGCCGAGCTCCCCACCCGTCCGGCCGCGCCGTAAGGGGTCAGGGCGTTCGTTGTTAATCCACAGTTCCAACCGCCTGGAGTTTGAACATTGAACGCCCTGACCCCATCGGAAGGAGGTGGGCAAGCGCATCATTGCCAACACCGGCGCGGGGCCCTTTTCTCCGCCTCAATGCCCCTCGTTTCCCACGCCACGTCCGCGGCCGCGCGTCTTGTCGCGACCGGATTCGTTCTCCTCAATCTGCTCGGCGCCGCGCAGCCGAAGTCCGAAGGCACCGCCCCGAAGACCAAGGCGGCCGCCAGCTACGACCCGCCCGAGCCGTACGTCCCGATCTCCGCCTTCAGCGTACCCGATGACCTCGAGGTGACGCTCTGGGCCCGCACCCCGCTCTTCCGCAACCCCGCCAACATCGACATCGACGCGCAGGGCCGAGTCTGGATCGCCGAGTCCTACAACTACCGGCGCCACGCCGGGAAGGACCCCGCCGGCGACCGCATCGTCATGATCGAGGACTCCGACGGCGACGGCGTCGCGGACCGCAGCCAGGTCTTCGTCCAGGACCCGGGGCTTCTCGCGCCCATGGGTGTCGCGGTGATCGACAACCAGATCATCGTCTCCTGCACGCCCGACCTGATCATCTACACCGACGTGAATCGCGACGGGAAATTCGATCCGGCGGTCGACAAGCGCGAGGTGCTGCTGACCGGCTTCGACGGCCGCAACCACGACCATTCGCTGCACTCGGTCACGATGGGACCCGACGGCAAGTGGTACTTCAACCACGGCAATTGCGGCTCCTACTTCACCGACCGCTCCGGCCGCACCTTCCGCATCGGCAGCCCGTACGACGGCGGCCGCAGCGGCGGCGGCACGCCGATCACTGAGCGGCGCCCGCCCGAATTCGCGGGCGAAAAGAGCGACGACGGGCACGTCTACATCGGCGGCACCACGTTCCGCATGAACCCCGACGGCACCCAGGTGGAACCGATCGGCTTCAACTACCGCAACTCCTACGAGCAGACCGTCACCTCCTTCGGCGACGTTTTCCATAACGACAACGACGACCCGCCCGCCGCCCGCACCTCCTTCCTCCAGGAGTACGGCAACTTCGGCTTCGCCTCGCGCGACGGGAAACGCGCGTGGGCCGCCGACCGCCGCCCGGGCCAGTCCACCCAGATCGCCGAGTGGCGCCAGGAGGATCCGGGCACCGTTCCAGCCGGCGACGTGTACGGCAACGGCGCCCCCACCGGCATCGTTTCCTACGAGGGCGACGCCCTGGGTGCAAAGTGGCGCGGCGTGCTGCTGAGCTGCGAGACCTCGCGCAACGTCGTCTTCGGCTACTTCCCCAAGGCCGACGGCGCCGGCTACCGCCTCGAGCGTTTTGATTTCCTCACCTCCAACCCCGGCCGCGATTTCGCCGGCATCGATTCCCAACGCGGACGCCTCCGCACCGAGGACATCCGCACGTGGTTCCGCCCGTCCGACGTCGCCGTCGGCCCCGACGGCTCGATTTACGTCGCCGACTGGTTCGACCCGCGCACTGGAGGTCATGCCGCACTAGACTCCAGTTTCGCCGGCGCCATCTACCGCATCGCCCCGAAAGGCCGTAAACTCACGCGTCCGCGCATCGACGTGACCACGACCGCGGGCCAGATCGAAGCGCTCCGCAATCCCGCCGTCCACGTTCGCGCCTTGGGATTCATGAAACTTCGCGCCGCCGGGTCCGCTGCGATCGCGCCGGTCGCCGCGCTTCTCGCCGACGAGAACCCCTACATTCGCGCCCGGGCCATTTTCCTCCTCGCGCAACTCGGCGCCCCCGGCGTCGCCAAGGTCGAGGAGCAGCTGAAGAACCGCGACGCCATGACGCGCATCACCGCGTTTCGCGCGCTGCGCCGGGTCAACCATCGCGTCGTCGAGCACGCGGCCGAGCTCGCGGCCGACTTTTCCGCCGCCGTCCGCCGCGAAGTGGCGATCGCGATGCGCGATGTGCCGCTCGCCGCTTCGCGCGATATCCTGCTCGCCGTCGGCAAGGGTTACGACGGCCACGACCGCGCCTACCTCGAGGCGTGGGGCACCGGCTGCACGGGCAAAGAGAAGGAGATCGCCACGGCCCTGCTCGCCGCCGCGCCCGGCAAGGACGCCGCGAAATGGCCCGCCAATTACGC
>JAURJO010000226.1 GCA_030832235.1 Verrucomicrobiota bacterium | reverse complement strand
GAGAGGCCGGCGCAGCCGAGAGCGTCGGCCACGATGAAGATGATGTCGGGCCGGCTGGCGGGGGCGGCTTGCACCGCCGACGCGATGGCGAAGGCGAGAACGGCAACGAAGGACAGACGGGGCACAGGGATCATAAGAAAACCGCTAAACGAGACGCCGCCGCGTAGGAAGCGGTAACCGGCGAAAGACGGATCGGTTCAGGTGCCGAGACGCGGCAGCGCAAGGTGGAACAAACCCACGTGCGTGGCCTGGGAAAAACTTCCTTCGCGAATCAGCCCGTGCACGGCGGATACGGAGAAGAACGCGCACTCGATCGCCTCGGTGGCGTCGAGTTCCAGGGAACCGGTCGTAACCGCTTCCTCGGCGAGAAAACAATGCACGCGGTTGGTCTGCCGCGCGGGGTTGGGATGCAGCGCGGCGACGAAGCTCCAGCGCGAAGCGGTCGCGCCCGTCTCCTCGCGCAGCTCGCGTTGCGCCGCGACGAGCGGCTCCTCGCCGGCGTTGATCCAGCCGCCCGGTAATTCCCACGTGAAGACGTCGGCCGGGTAACGGTACTGGCGCACGAGCAACACCTCCCGCGCGGCGTTGAGGGCGACCGTGTGCACCCAGTCGGGTTCCTCCATGACGTAGAAGGGATCGAGGACGACTCCCGGCTTCAGTTCGCAGCGGTCCGCGCGCAACCGCAGCCAGCGGTCACGCACGACATCGCGGCGGGCGAGGGTCTTCCAACGCTGGGGTTTCATCACGGGAAAGAGGCGGCGACTTTTTCGTGCGGAGCGTTGAGTGCGCAAGACCCGGTTCAAGGCGCGGTCGCGCGGATCAGCCACACCTCGGCGACCTGTACGCCGCGACCGTTGCCGCCAAGACCCTTCGGCCGGCTGAAGGTCAGGCGAAGCTCGCCGCCGCGCGTCGCCTCGGCCGGCACCTCGAGTTCCACGGGGCGCGCCGTCGGATCCTTGGGCCGGAAACCGTGGAGTTCATACTGTCCGTTGGCGACGAGCCGGATGGTCATCGGCTTCTCGCGGGAACCGAGGTCTCCCATACCGTAGACGATTCGCACCCGATAGCGGGCGGCGGGATCGAGGCCGCGGTACTGGAGCTCGAGCGGCTGGTCGTCGCGGGACTCGGCGTAGGTGCGGGAGGAAAGGCGCAACGCCGGCCCGCCGCGCGGACCTCCCGACGCCAGGTGCGGCCCGCGGAGCATCGCGGGATCGTCGGCGTAGGCCGAGCCCGGAACGAGGTGCGGCTGCGTCGTGGCGGCGCCGAGGTCATCGTAAAAACCGCCGGGGCCGGGATTTTCCCAATCGAGAATCTCGGCGATGCCGCGCAGCCGATCCTTCTCGTCCGTCCGCCCGCGCAACTCGGCGAACCGCTCGCGCAACCACGGGGCGTTGTTGAGAGGAGTGTCGATCAGGTCGAGGTTGGCGCCACGGCCGACCGAGATCGCGCGGTAACGCGGTACGCTCAGCTGCATGTGGATGCTCTGGAAAAGCGCCTCAGCCAGTTCGTGGGCCCGCGCGCGAAGGTCGGCGCCGGCCCCTGACGACGTGGCCAATTCCCGCTCCGCCGCGCCGAGTGCGGCGAGAGATCCCGCGGACGGCGCGCGCCTTAATTCGGCGAGGGCGGACTGCTCCCTTGCGGTCTCTTCGAGCAACCGCACCCGCACCGCGGCGTCGTAATACGCGCGGTAAAGCGCCTGTTGGAAACGCCAGTTGCGCAGCTGGGCGGGCGTCGCGGCGCGCTCCATCGCCTGGAACTGCGCGAGGGTGACGTTCACACCTGCGTTGGTGGCGAGCGGGCCGCGCCAGTTGCGTTCGAGGGCGAAAAGGCCCTGCGCGAACTGCTCGGCGAGGTTGGAGCCGATGAAGTAGCGGGAGTAATCACGCAGGATGTCGGCCGCATCGGTGTCGGGTGCCCAGGCGAGCGCGCTCCAGATGCACTTGTTCACGTCGTCGTTGCAGCCCTCGGAGTACGTCAGGACGCCGTGGTCGTTGGCCGGCTGCACGCGACGGAAGATGGCCGCCTGGTCGAGCGGACGCGGGTTGATCGGCTCGCGATTCAGCGTCGCCTGGAAGGCGTAGTCCCACTGCGGAACCGGATACTGGCAGTTCATCGTGTGGGTGATGTCGGGATAGAAGCGCACCGGCGTGCCCGCGGGCAGCAGACCCCGCAGCTCCTCGACGCTCACGCGCTGCTGGGGCCCGAAGACCACGCCCTCGAGCCACCTGGGGCGCGGGTTCATCAGCGCCTTGAACTCGTCCATCCAGGTTTGGTCGAAGCCCTGCGGCGACATC
The DNA here is from genome assembly GCA_030832235.1 of Verrucomicrobiota bacterium. Taxonomy (GTDB): domain Bacteria; phylum Verrucomicrobiota; class Verrucomicrobiia; order Opitutales; family Opitutaceae; genus ER46. The sequence goes on along the minus strand of JAURJO010000226.1, from coordinate 1,473 downwards.
CACACGCGCGCCGTCGGGTGCAACTCGCGCAATTGCCGCGCTTGCCGCTCGAGCAGCGGAAAAAGTTTGCCCGGAGGGGTGTGACCGGGATCGCCGCCCGGCACGAACAGCGCGTCGACCTTCGGCAGGCGCCGCAGCACATCGCGCCACTCGCGGAGCGCGAATTCCACCTGCGCCGGATCGCCGTAGTCCTTGTCGAGCGCCGGATACCAGATCCAGAACTCGATCCCGTACTCCTGCGCGAGGCGCGAAAGCTCGGTCATCATCCGCAGCGGACTGAGGTTGAAATGCGGGCTGTCGTCATCGTCGTCGGACCGCGGCGGAATCACCTCGATGGCGTTGGCGCCGTAGACAACGAGATCGCGGAGGTAGCTTTCCCACTGGGCGACGGTCCAGCCGTCGTAGGAATTGGTCTTCGGACGGTAACCCAGCTGATGGCCGCGCAGACGGTAGCGAGGGGCGGTCGCGAGGCTGAGCGGTGCGGACAACCCGACGCGCTCACGTCCGTACTCAAGGGACCGGAGGAGCCGGCCGGCTCCGAAGAGCACGCCGCGCGCGTCGTTGCCGGCGACGACAATCCTACCGTCGCCGGTGGTGCCGATGGCGTAGCCCTCGGCCCCCGCGGGCGCCGGCGGCAGAGCGGACAAGGTGGCAGGATACGCGGCGGACAACGCCGCGCGGTTACCGAGGAAAATCACCGGCCGCCCGGCAGCGGGAGCCTGCTCGCTCACGGTCCAGCGGAGGTAGCTGCGTTTCTCGACCTCCTCGACGAGCATCACCGCGGCCTTACGCTCCGGCCCGCTCACTCCGGGTGGCACGACAACCACGGCCTCTGAGAGATCGAGCGGAGCGGCGAACGTGCGCGCGACGAACGCAAGGAACAGCAATGCGGGAGAACAAACGGCTTTCAGGTGACGCATGGGGTTGAAGGGGTGGCGCAACGTCGCCAACCCACGCGCCTCACCGCGAGGATTTTATCCGCACGCCTTCCTGCCCGAACCGGGCGCCGCCGCCGGAGCCGCTCAGGCCTTCGCCGCCGGCGCGGTGTAACCGCCGCCGGTGGGACCGCCCGCCGGGATCAACGGCGTGTGTTTGCCGATGGGCCCGAGGTAGGCGGCGGCTCCGGCCGCCATCAGGCCGAGCTCGGTCGGACCCATGAGGAATTGGAAACCCGCGGCACGATGACGCTCGACGTCGGCCACCGTGACGGCCGGCCGCCCGATGAACTTGCCGTGGCGCCGGGCGGCGTCGGCGATGCGCTTCACCGCCGCCTCGAGTTCCGGCACGTCCTGCCGGCCGCGGAAGCCGAGCGAGAACGAAAGGTCACTCGTGCCGATGAAGATCACGTCGACGCCGGGTGTGGCGGCGATCTCCTCGGCGTGGCGCAGGCCGTTCACGTCCTCGACGACGGCGACGGCCAGCACGGAGTCATCGGCGAAATCATGGTAGCCCTCCGGGGCCTGCCAACGGGTC
>JAURJO010000225.1 GCA_030832235.1 Verrucomicrobiota bacterium | reverse complement strand
GGGGGCCTCTACCGTATGCGCCCGGATCGGATCGCCCGCGAGGAGCGCATCTTCGCTTACGTCACACTCCTCGACCGGAGCGGCGAACCCGGCCGGCCGATCCGCTACCGCGCCGCGCCAGGAGAAACGCCGGTGTTCGACTTCACCGCCGTGCGACCTCCGGGGAGGCGCGTGCATGCATTCCGCGTCACGGGCTCCTGGCTGCATCTCGAGGGTTTTGAGGTGATCGGAGTCCAAGTGACGATCACAGGGCACACGCAGTCGATCGGGTTCGATAACCAAGGCAGCCACAACGTCTACGAGCGGCTCAGCGTGCACGACGGCAAAGCCATCGGCTTCTGGATCGGCAACGGCTCGCACAACCTGGTGCTGAATTGCGACGCGTATCGGAATCATGACGACGTCTCGGAGAACCGCCGCGGGGGAAATACCGATGGTTTCGGCTTCCACGGGCCGCGGGGCAGCGTGGGCAATGTCTTTCGCGGCTGTCGCGCGTGGTTCAACAGCGACGACGGCTTCGACTTCATCAACTCGGGCGAGGCCGCGGTCGCCGAGGATTGCTGGGCCTTCTACAACGGATTCTCCCCGCGCTTCGAGCCGCTGGCCGACGGCAACGGCTTCAAGGCGGGTGGCCACGCCGGAACTCCCGTCGGCCGCCTGCCGGATCCGATCCCGCGCCACGTCGTGCGCGGTTCACTCGCCGTGCGTAACAAGGCGAACGGCTTCTACGCCAACCACCACATCGGCGGCGTCGACTTCATCCACAACAGCGCCGCCAGGAACCGCGCCAATTTCAACCTGCTCGGCCGGAAGCCCGACAACCGCACCGACGTTCCGGGCTACGGACATCGTTTGCTCAACAACCTCGGTTTCGCGGGAAGCACCGAAGTCACGCAGCTCGAGGCCGCGGCCTGCGAAGTGCGCGGCAACACGTGGCAGTTCGCAGAGCCGCCGGTCGTGGCGGACTTCATCGGCCTCGACGAGGCCGACCTCACGCGCCCGCGACGCGCCGACGGCAGCCTGCCCGAAATCTCATTTCTCCGCCTGGCGCCCGGCAGCCGCCTGATCGACCGCGGCGTCGACGCCGGCAGATCCCACCACGGTGCCGCGCCCGATCCGGGCGCCCACGAGTTCGCTCCTTCTGCCCGCGATTGAACTCCTCCCGGCCCCCGGCCTGCGTGACGTGATACGTGACGCAGGATGAGAGGTCACTTGGCGCCGATCGCGGCGAGGCGGGTGACGACGTCCCAGTTGAAGCGCACGAAGCGGTGCAGGGCCTCCTCAAGGATGCGTTCCTGGTCGCTGTGCGCGCCGTAGCCCTTCTGCGCGTCCTCACTGTCGATCATCGGCCCGATGCCGAAGCACTGGATTCCCTTGCCTCGCAGGTAAGCCATGTCCGTCGCGCCCGTGCTCATGGTCGGAAGCGTCACCACGCCGTACTCGCGCCGGATCGCGCCCTCGATCACCTCAAACGCTTCAGTGTGCAGGCTGGATGGTGGAGCACCGGGTCGACTGTGGCCCGCGGCCCGCTCGATTGTTACCGCTGGGTCGTCGATCACGCGGCGCAACTCTTCGAGGAAGCGATCCATGTCCTCGTCGGGCAAAGCGCGGACATCGAGCGTGGCGTCCACCTCCGAGGGGATGACGTTCACCCGGTAACCGGCATTGATCATCGTGGGGGAGATTGAGGTGCGTAGCGTTGAGTACAAACGCGGCTCCTTCTCGGCGAGATGCTCCTGCGCGCGGCCGCTTTCGTCGCCCTGCAGGACCGCGCGGTAGCGGGCGGCATCCTCCGGCGGGCTGATCTCGGCAAGGCGCTCGAAGAAGGCTCGCGTGGTCTCATTGAGCCGCATCGGCGTTTGCCACTCCGAAAGGCGCGCGATCGCCTTCGCGAGGTGGACGACCGCGTTGGAGCGCAACGGCACGGATCCGTGGCCCGCCACTCCGCGCGCCACGAGCCGGATGCGGTTGGGGATCTTCTCCGTCGTCTGCACACTGCCGTACTGGGGTTTGCCGCCGCGGCGCAGCACGCTGCCTCCTTCGGCAAGACAGAACTCGGCGTCGATCTCGGCGAAGTGCTCGCGGACCATGAACTCGATGCCGTGCCGCACGGACCCCTCCTCGCCCGCCTCCGCGAGGAAGATCACATCGCGGTCGAGCGGCACGCCGCCGCGCTTGAGAAGGAGCATCGTCATCAGCGCCGCGGCGACGTTGTCCTTGTCGTCGATCGTGCCGCGTCCGTACACCCACCCACCCTCGCGCACGGCGCCGAACGGCGGATGGCGCCATTTCTTTGGATCGACGTTCACCACGTCGGTGTGGGCCATGATGAGCAGCGGGCGCTTAGTGCCGTTACCGCGCAACCGCGCGACGAGGTTCGGCCGGTGCTTTTCAAGCGCGAACACTTGCACCGGGATTCCCTCCGCCTCGAGCACGCCGCGCAGGTAGTCGACCGCGGGCGCCTCGTTGCCGGGCGGGTCGCTCGTGTCGAGCCGCACCAGTGCCTGGAAGTGGCGCATCGTCTCCTCCTCCAGCGCCGCCCAATCGGGAAAAGGCGTCGCCGGTTGCGCGCCGCGCGCGGCCAGGGCGAGTGCATTAAGAAGCAGGATTTTTAAAAAAGAGCGGAGGATGGCGGCGCGCATCCCGCCACCGAACCCCGTTCCGCGCGCAGCGCAACCGCGCCGCGGCCGGTTGACTCGGTCCGAGGGCCCGCGGAGCGTGCCAAGATGAACGTCGTTCCCGCCGCCACGATCTGCGCGACCGCCACCCCGGCGGGCGAATCGGCCCTCGCGGTGGTTCGTATCAGTGGAAAAGATACAGCAAGGATCGCGACGGAGCTGGCGGGCTCCCCTCCCCCTCCCCGTCGCGCCCTCCGCCGCACCTACCGCTCGGCGGACGGCGCGGAACTCGACGACGTCGTGCTCACGTTTCTCGCGGGCCCTCGCTCCTACACCGGCGAGGACACGCTCGAGATCTCATGCCACGGCAACCCGTTCATTGTGCGCCGTATCCTGGAGGATCTTCGGCGCCGCGGCTGCCGCTTGGCCGAACCCGGGGAGTTCACGCAGCGCGCGTTCCTGAACGGCCGGATGGACCTTACCCAAGCGGAGGCGGTGATGGACGTAATCCGGGCCCGGGGCGACCGGGCCTTGGCGGCGGCGCAGGAACAATTGAGGGGCGGCCTCGGGCGGCGTCTGCAAGTCCCCACCGACGGATTGCTGGACGCGCTAGCGCGAATCGAGGCCTACATTGATTTTCCAGATGAAGATCTGCCTCCGGAGAATAGGCAGACTGTTTCCGCTC
>JAURJO010000224.1 GCA_030832235.1 Verrucomicrobiota bacterium | reverse complement strand
GATCAGCGGGCGGCGGGTGAGGCCGGCGAGTTTCGTGCGGATGTGGGCCGCGCTCTCCGGGGTGAGGGCGTCGTAGGCGGCGACCCACGCGCCGTAGGTGTTGGGCGGGGGAGGCGCGGCTTTGCCGGAGCGACGGACCGCGCGGGCGTGGGCCACGTGCCAGGTACCGCCCTCGTCCTGCACCTCGATCACGAGCAGGTGGGTACCGCGGCGGGGAACATCGACCTTCACCTACCAGCCGCAGCGCTCGGCGCCGGGGTAGTCGCGGAAGTGGTCGAGGACATCGAGCCGCTCATCGCCGTAGACGGCGTGGGCTTGGGTTTCGCCCAGCCGCGCGCGGATCGCCTTCAGGCGTCGACGGTCGCGGAGCAACGACCAGCCGCGGATGCTCAGGGTCTCGGCGACGACCGACCAGTCCTGCGGGTAATCGATGTTGCCCAGCAGCGCCGCCGACGCCGCCGGGGGGGCGGGCTGGTCGAGAAAACGCCGGCGCAGGGCGCGGAACGGCGAGGTAACTTTCCAGGAGAACGACGACTGGATTTTCGCGAGCTTCTCGTCGCGGGAGCGAACAACGGCCTCGACCTGCGCGAGCTTGTCGGCGGCGACCGCGAGCTCAGCGGTGTGCACGGCCCGCAGGTGGGCCTCGGCGGCTTCGGCGGCGGCGCGCAGCCGAGCCTGCTCGGCGAGGCCCGCGGCGGTCTCGGCGCGGGATGCGGCGAGGGTGTCATCGAGGCGCGCGACTTCGTCCTTGAGCGCGGCGATCTCGGCGTCGGCGCCGAGCAGGGCGTTCTCGTAGGCGGTGACCTGGCGACGGGCGGTCGAGAGCAGCGTGTCGGCCTGCTCGCGCCGCAGCTTATGCTTCGCGCATTCCTTCGCGATGTTGTCGGCGTAGGCCTGCGTGAGGTCGCGGGCCTTCTCGAGGCCGGCGGCGTGCTCGCGGGCGGCGGCGAGCAACCCCTCGATGTTGCGGACGTGATTTTGTGTGAGTTGCTCGCGGGCGGCGATCGCGTCCCGGTCGGCCTCGACCGCGGTGAGGCGCTGGCGGGCAGACGTCTCGATGCTTTGCTCAAGCTGCCGGACCACGTCCGCGAGGAGCGCCGTCTGTTCCGCGAGCTGGCGGGCGGACGCATCGTTCAACTCCGCGGCGGCCGAGCCGAGCCGGCCGGCGAGCAAACTGGAGAATAACGTCGCGTCGGAGGTGGTCGGTGCGGTGATGGCCGACCAGTCGGCTACGGGCGGGCGTTCGAGGCAGGCGGCGTAGAACGCGGCGAGGCCGCGGGTGTTCGCGGCGAGGTCGAAGTGTTCGCGGGCGAAGGCCGATCCGGCCGCGCCGAGCTCGGAGGCCAGCTTCGCATCACCGAAAATCCGCGCGCAGGCAGAGGCGATGTCCTCGGGGGTGCCGGTTGCCGGCAGAAAGGCCGCCTCGCGTCCGTCCTGCATGAGAGCGGCGAGATTGGTGGGCGGGAGGATCACCGGCCGGCCGGACGCGAGAAATTCGGGGAGCTTCGAGGGCAACCGCTGGTCGTTGAAAGGTCCGGGTCGGCCGGGCTGCACGAGTACATCGGCGAGCGCGAGCAGGCGGGGGAGTTTCGCTTTCTCGACAAAGCCCAGATCGATCACGTGGCGCTTCAGGTCGTCCGTGAGGCCGGCCAGGAAGCGGGGTGAGTTGAAACCGGTGCGTACGAGCCGCACGTGGGTCCCGCGTTGGTTCAGGAGGGCGACCGCAACGTACAGGTCGCGCATCTCCGGCTCGTTCGCGAAGGTGTTGGAACCGGTGAACGCGATCACCTTTTCGTCCTCCGCGAGGCCCAGGTCTTTCCGCAGCGTGGCGGTTTCGGCCGCGCCGACCCGGTCCGGTCCGTACAGTTTGAAGTCGACCCCGGGGAACAGCAGGTGGGTCGGTGCTCCAGCCGGGGCGGAAGCGGCGAGCGGCTCGATGATGTGGGTGACGCCATCCGCCAGCCCGAGGAAGGTCTCGCTGCGCACGGGGTGCGGCAGGCTCGGATCGAGCAGCGCGGCCAGTTCGGAGTCGGAAGCGGCGCGCAGGCGATCGAGCGGGCGGCCGGTATAGCTTTCCAGCAGGAAGCGCTCGTTGTCCTCGAGGTGGATCAGCAGGCGTCCTTCGCCGGGCGCCGCCCCGGCGGCAAGCGCGGCGCGACGGTAGGCGAGGACGAAGGCGCGGACGCACTCGCGGGGAGTCCACGCGTGGATGATGTCGGCGGTGCGGCCGTCGGGAAAGAGCTTGGGGCGGGCGAGGGCCTCGTCGTAGGTCGCGGCGATGAACAGAGGCCCGGCGATATGCTGCAGCGTCTCCTTGCGGTGCGGCACCACCACGGCGCAGGCGTGCCCCGAGGCGCACAGCGTGTTCGCGAACCCGCCGATGTGGTTCAGGCTGTTGGTCGTGAAATCGCCGTAGTTAACAAAGATTATATTCAAGAGCGCGGGTGCGGTTGGGGAACAGGAAGGACGGGAAGGCCGGTGAGGTTCAAGGCTGGTCTGCGCCGCGCAGAGTCAGCCGTCGGATGCCGTCCTTTACCACTGGCTCGTGGAAGTTGATCACCAACCCCAAGGGCGCGTCCAGTAGCCGCATGTAGCTAAGAGTCTGGGCCAGGTGGATCGGGAGCAGCTTTTCCACGGCCTTGATCTCAACCACGAGGCATCGATCAACCAGAAGATCGAGGCGGATCTGCTCCTCGAAAACGAGGTCCTTGTAGGTGATCGGGACCGAGAGCTCGCGTTCGACCGGAGCCCCCCGCAAGGCCAACTCATGCAGCAGGCAGCGGTGATAAATGCTTTCGAGCAATCCCGGTCCCTTGTCCCGATGAACCTCGATCGCGGCGCCGATTACCTGCGGTGACCAGCGGTCAGCCCGCTCGTAATCGGGGTGCATGCTTCGTTCCCGCTCTTCCCGGCCTTCTGTTCAAAACGATCGTTTCAGTCCCTCGGCCCCTTGTCCCTCAGATGCGGTACCCGCATTCGGCGGCGTCGCGGGCGAACATGCGCACGGTGTCGAGGGAGAGCTCGGTGAGGTCCTGGCCGAACATCTTCACCGCCTTGCCTAAAATGTCGTGCGGCACGGTGATGATGCGGCAGCCGCACTCCTGCGCCTGCAGGATGTTGATCACTTCGCGCGTGCTCGCCCAGAGCAGCTCCGCCTTCGGCTGGCCTTCCAGCAGCGCGAGCGACGCGCGCATCAGGGGCATCGGATCCACGCCGGTGTCGGCGATGCGACCGGCGAAGACCGATACCACCGAGGCCACTTGGGGATTCAGGGCCTCCGCCACGCCCGCGACCTGGCGGAGCGTGAGCAGGGCGGTGACATTCAACTTCACTCCGGCGAGGCCCAGCTCGCGGATGAGCGGCAGGCACGATTCTCCGCGTGAGTTCGTGATCGGGATCTTCGTGTAAACGTTGGCGCCCCACGACGCGATCTTCAGCGCCTGGCGCTTCATGTCGGCGAGATCGTCGGTGAAAACCTCGAGGGAGATCGGCTTCGCCGTCACCGTCTGCAGGATGTCCTTGGCGAACGCCTCGTAGTCCTTGATCCCGGCCTTCTTCATCAGGCTCGGATTGGTCGTCAGGCCCTTGATGTAGGGTTTGGCGTAAAGATCCAGGATGCCGGCGCGGTCCGCGCCGTCGGCGTACAGGTGGATGGATAAGTCTTGGACGGATTTCATCGGGAGCTTCGCGCCAGTCAGCGGCTCCCGCCGTCCTTCCGCAAGCGTGCAGCCCCGCTCTCCCGCAGGATCACGGCGGCCGCCTCGGCGAAGGATTTCACGGTGAAGTCCGGAGCCGCGCGCAATTCCTCCGCGTAGCCGAAATCGATGAAGACCGTTCTGACGCCCGCCCGGAGGCCGCAGTCGATGTCACGCCAGCGGTCGCCGATCATCCACGAGTTTCCGAGGTCAAGACCGAGCGTCGTAGCCGCGTCGAGCAGCATTCCCGGCTCCGGCTTCCTTCGGCGATCGGGCGGTGCCGAACGATCGAGCCCCGGGGCATAGCAGACTTCCACGCGTTCGATCTGCGGCACCCACGCGCGCAGGCGGGCATGCATCGCCTCGACGACGGACTGCTCCTGGGTTCCGCGGCCGACGTCGGGTTGATTGGTCGCTACCACCAGCGCGTAGCCCGCCCCGGCCATCCGCGCGCATGCTTCAGCGACATCGGGGAACAGCACAAACTCCTCCAATGTGGCGGGCGGATACGGCCGCCCGTCACGGATCACCTGGCGGTTAAGCGTGCCGTCCCGGTCGAGGAAGACCGCCGGGCGACGTCCGGCGGGAGTGTTACCGGAGCCGGGCGGGTTCATCCGCGGTAAGGTTGTGCGCCTGGGGTCACCGCGCCCTCAGGGCTTCGCGGCCACCGATTCCCACTTCGTCTGGTGGGCCTTCAACGATGGATGGGAGACGAACAGATGCCAGATGACCGCCTGAAAGGCCTCGCTGTGCGGCGTGATGTTACCCGGGTTGACGGTGGGCACGATCACGCAGGCGTCGGCGACCTGCGCGGTGTAGCCGCCGTCCTTGCCGACGATCCCGATGATCCGCGCACCGACCTGCTTCGCGAGCTGGAGGGCGAGGACGAGATTGGGTGAGACGTTTTTCTCCAAATTGCCGCCACCGACGGAGAGCACGAGGAGAGCGTCCTCTTTGCGTAGCCGCGAGCCGCGCAGCCATTCGGCGAATACCGTGGCCCAGCCCTCGTCGTTGGTGCGGGCGGTGAGCTCCGAAACGTTGTCGGTCGGCGCGTAGCACTCGATGCCGCCGATCTTGCGGAAGTCGTTCACGGCATGCCCCGCGTTGGCGGCGCTGCCGCCGACGCCGAGGATGAACAGGCGGCCGCCGCGCGCGCGCACGGCGACGAGTTCCTGCACGCATTTCTCGCACGCCGCCGCGTCGATGCGGGCGACGATTTCGGCGGTCTCCTTCAGGTGCTGGGCGGAATAGGACATGACGGTGGTTTTGGCCGGGCAACGTGTCGGGCCCGCGCCTGCTTGGCTAGGCTGGATTCGCCGAGGGCGGGATTTCGCCCTTCCGCAGCAAGGCGTCCAACTCGCTCAACCCCTCGTGGGAACCGATCTCGTAAAAGCGCTCCTTGATATCGTGCCCGGCAAGCTGGCCGCGCCGGCAGAGATCGGTCTGAACGGACGCCAAATCGACGACCGCGTCGCGCGGGCAGCCGTCGAACGCCGCCGCGCGGAAAACCCCGAGCCCGTAGTCGATGTGGCGCATGGCGGGCGTGCGGTGGCGCTTGTCGTAAACGCGGATTTCGCCACCGGTGAACTCGACGTTGCTCGTGTCGTAGCGCCCTTCGTTGCCATAGACGGTCATGAGCCCGAGCCGCCCGGAGCGCAGGAAATGGTCGCCCACCGCGCGATAATCGACCGGCAGGTAGCTGTCGCCGTAAAGCACGTAGAACGCGTCACCCAGTTTGGGAAGGGCGGCGATCAGCGCGCCGCCGGTGCCGAGCAGCCGCGGGCCGTCGAACGAGTACTCGATCTTCACGCCCCACGCCGAGCCGTCGCCATAACGCTCGACGACCTGTTCCCCGAGGTAGCCGACGCACAGGACCAGATGGTCGAGCCCGTGCCGCTTCAACAGCCGGATCTGGTGCGAGAAGAACGGCTCCCCCGCGACCTCCACGAGGAGCTTGGGGATCTTTTCAGTGATCGGCCGCAGCCGCGTGGCCAGACCGCCGGCAAGGATAGCGACGGGAAGGTGGGAAGACATGGGAGATTGCGAGACTTGGAAGATACAGAGACGTCGGAGACAGACTTAAAAGGTTCGTGGAGGTACGTCGAAGGGTACGATGAGACCGGCGGTTACTGAACGAGTCAGCGTCCCTTGGCGCGACGGTTTATGGTCGAGAAGATTGCCAAAAGCTCCACGGCCTCTTGTCGCAGATCCTGCAGCAGGTTTTTATCACCGAGGTCAGTCCGCTCGCATAAATCCAGCCAATAGACGGTCTCAGAAGCCTCTTTGAGGGCGATTGCGGTCTTGTGGACAAAGTCGTCGCGGGACTCTGCCCGGTTGGCTTCGCGGTAGTTGGCTCCGATCGAGGTTCCGGCGCGTACGAGTTGGCGTGCGATCACGGACGCAGCATCGTTACGCTTCAAGGTGACGCTGAAGTTCACGATCGCCGCGGCGAAACACAGCGTTCTTTCCTCAAGCCGGCGATTGTCCTCGGACGAACTCACGCCGCGGGGTCTCGTTGGTCTCCCGATCTCACACTCTCCCTGTCTTCCTTAGTTCTGGGCGACGACCTTCGTCCCCTCGAAGTCGAACCGGAATCGTACTTCCTGCAGGCCCTTCTCGCGCATCGCGTGGCGGAGGCGCTTTTTCTCGCCGGCATAGAACATCAGGAACCCGCCACCGCCCGCGCCGATCAGTTTTCCGCCAAGCGCGCCGTGCGCCATCGCGTGATCGTACCATTCGTTGATCCGGTCGTTGCTCATGCCTGAACTGCGCGCCTTCTTGCGCTGCCAGTGCACGTCCATCAGGCGCGCGAACTCCTCGAGGTTTCCGCCCTCCAGCGCCGTGAGGGACTTCAGTCCGAGTTCCTTGGTGAAGTGCAGGTTGTCGAGCATCGCCTGGTCGGCGCGCTTCGACTTGTCGTTCTGGTCCTTGAGGATCGCCGACGCGCTGCGGCTGTAGCCGGTGAAGAAGAGCAGCAGGTT
>JAURJO010000223.1 GCA_030832235.1 Verrucomicrobiota bacterium | reverse complement strand
TTCGTCCAACGTCACCGGTGCACTCTCCCTGACCTCTACCGGCCAGAACATTGTCCTGGGCGGCACTGGTTTGGGTACCTCCGGCGGATCTGTCGTGGTCAACGGTAACCTGACCGTTAATGCGGGTGCGGGTAATATCGACGACAACAACTACGGCACCTTTAACGTGTTCGGCGCTCTGAACCTCACTGGTTCAGCTATCACCCTGGACGCTGCTTACAAGAACGGTGGTGTTTCCCCGGCGGTTCGTCTCGGTCAGATCAACGCTGCCGCGGCGACCAGCCTCGAGGTTGGCGAAACCACTACGGTCAACCTTGGAACGGTAACTGCGCCTAGCCTCATGGTTCAATCCGTGACGGGCGGCGTTGTTGACACGGGTGTTATCACCGCGACCAACGCGGTCTTCGCTGTAACTGGCAACAATTCGGTTGTTCTCGCCGACAACGCCATCACCAACACCGCGATCCGCGGTGGCGTTGATCACAGCGCTTCCAACACGATCACGAGCAGCTTCGGCTCCGCCACGATCGGTGCGACGACCTACAACACTTCGTCGACGGGAAATGTGACCGTCGCTGCCACGGGCGCTACGAGCGACCTCACTGTGACGGCTCTCTCGGCGGGTAACCTGTCCGCTTCCGCGGGTCAGAACCTCGCGATCGGTGGCGCTGCCGCTGTCACGGGTAATGCTACCCTTACCGCCGTTGGAACGACCACTCAGACCGCCGCCCTTACGGTGGCCGGAGTGACCACGGTTAACAGCACGGGTGCGATCACCCTGGCTGGTGCTAACGACTTCAGCTCCATTGTGCTGAACGCCGGTGCAGCCGCCACGGTCAACGATATCAACAACTTGTCGCTGTCGGGTACCGTTGCGGGCTCGCTAGCCGCGACCGCCGGCGGTGCTGGTGCGACGATCGCAGCTCCGTGGAATCTCTCGCTCGGTAATCTGAGCGTCGGAACTGTCGCCCTTGACACCTTGACTCTCACTGCCGCTAACGGTGGTGGTGGTAACTCGGGCACGATCACCCAGCAGAGCGGAACGAAGGTGAGCTCCTTTAGCGATATCTCGCTCGTCACCAACGCTGCGAATATCGTGCTGAACAACGCGGGCAACAACTTCGGTCGCGTCAGTGCGTCGACCAGCGGTGCCGCAGGTGGCACTGGCGGCTCCGGCTCCATCACGATTCGTGAATCCGGTACCCTCAAGGTTGGTAGCATCGGTGCCAACGGAACGAGCACCACGCTCACGAGCGATACGGGCAGCATTATCGAAGACGCCGCGGTCAACACGGTTCTTACCCTGACTAACGGTACGCTCACCCTGAACGCGACCGCTGGAAGCGTCATTCTTGATGGTTCCAGCCGTACGGCGGGTACCACCACTGGATCGACTCAGACCTTCCGGGTTGAGGCTCCGAACGGTGCGGTGAAGCTCCTCTCGGGCAACGCCAACATGACGCTCAGCACCATCAACGCAAATTCGCTGACGGTGACCCATACCGGTGGCAATAACCTCACCCAGTCCGGACGTCTGAACGTGTACGGCGGGTTGAGCATCACCTCCGGTGCCAATATCACCCTGTCGAATACGACCAACAACTTCGGCCGTATTAGCCTCTCCGCTACCGGTGCGGGTAAGAACATCACCCTCACGGAAGCCAATACGGTTAACTTGGGCTCCATCACCCAGGCGAACTTGGCCACGGGCAACGTCACGATCACTTCGGTGAACGGCGACATCATTGACACGGGTCTGGCCGGTGTGAAGCCGGGTGGCGGCACGGCGGCTAACATCGGCTCCGGAGTTATCACGCTCAACGCGACCAAGGGTAACATCACCCTCGATGACCCGACGACCGACTTCCAGACGACTGGTGGTGTGGTTGTGAACGCGAACAACGTGGTTCTTTCGCCGCTGGGTGCCACCACGCTGGTCCTCGGTGCCGCCACGGGAACATCCACGGTTGCGGGTAACCTTACTGCGACGTCCGCCACTGGCAGCATCGCTCAAGCCGGTAATGTTTCCGTCACCGGCGACGCGGTCTTCCAGACGGGTAACGGTAACATCACCCTGACCCAGACCGGTAACAACTTCGGCACCATCCGCTTCACGGGTAACGTGGTCCGGATCGCTGAGGCTTCTGATATGGCTCTGGTCACGGGATCGTCCGCCATCGGCAACTCGGAGTTCACCTCCGGTGGTAACATCACCATCACCAACCGTGGTGGAGTGGTCACCTTCGGCACGACTGCGCTTGCGACTCCGATCCTGACCGCCACGGGCTCGATCACGCTGCCCAAGCTGGTGCAGGCCGCCGCGAGCATCGTTCTGAACGCCGCCGGTACGAAGGACCTCAGCGCCCTCAGCCTCACGGCTGATCTCGCTGGCAAGAATCCGACGAACCTCGGCGCCGGCGCTTACCTGCCGCCCTCTCCTTGATAGCTGACTGATATTACGCCGCAAAGGGCGACCGGGCGACCGGTCGCCCTTTTTCTTTTCCAAATTGGAAGGATGCTTCCCTTTACGATAAGTCAGCTCGGGCTGCAGAATCGCGGAATGAGTCGATGCTGCCCGGCCTCAATAGGCGTGGAATCCACGCTAACGGCTTGATCCACAATCACGGTACGAGCTCTCTCGGTCGTCCCTACGCAATGAACGCGACTTCCTCACTTCTTACCGTCCAAGCCGCTGCCGTTGCTGCCGTTGGTTTGGGTAAGAGCTACTCTCCCCACAGCGGATTCCTAGGGCATCTGAGTCGTGGATTGGGTCTCAGTCGGTCTGGCTCGATCGACGGTGCAAACTTAGCCCTAAATGACGTATCCTTTGAGATCGCGCGCGGGGAAGCATTCGGCGTGATCGGTCGAAACGGGGCGGGGAAGAGCACCCTGCTGCAGATCCTCGCCGGGACGCTACAGCCGACAGCCGGTGAGTTTGCGGTCCGCGGGCGCGTGACGGCTTTGCTGGAGCTCGGTTCCGGCTTCAATCCCGAGTTCACCGGTCGGGAAAACATTCTCCTCAGCGGCGCGATCCTTGGCATTTCACGTTCCGAAATGGAGCGGCGGTTCGATTCCATCGCAGCGTTTGCCGACATCGGCGACTTCCTTGAGCAGCCGGTAAAGACCTACTCCACGGGCATGATGATGCGCGTCGCATTCGCGGTCGCGATTTCGGTGGAGCCCGACATCCTGATCATCGACGAGGCGCTGAGCGTCGGCGACATCGTGTTCCAGCAGAAGTGCAGCCGACGACTGCGTGAACTCATCGATTCCGGGGTGACCCTTCTGGTGGTGACCCACGATCTCTCATTTGTACTCAGCATGTGCCGTCGGGCGATGTGGCTTGATCGGGGCCGCGTGCGCTTTATCGGCGAGGCGGGAGCCTGCGTTCGCGAGTACGTGACGGCGATGTCCGCGCTCGCGGGCAACACGCCGGTACCGATAGCCGACACGGCGAAGCTGGCGGACGCGAAATTGCCGGACGCGACGCCGCTGGGGCTTGCCGGCTGCGAGCGACTTGGTGACGGAGGCGTCCGGGTTGAAAAGGCGTGGCTATTGCATGCTGATGGAACGGCTGCGGGCGGCTTTAGGGTGGGGGATTGGGCGCAGGCGGTTGTTCTGGTCCGCGCGTCGCGTGACGTCAGCGGCGTGAGCGCCGGCTGTGAGTTGCGCAACCGTCATGGTCAGGTGGTCTTCGCGACGGGTCTGCGCGTGGCCCGCCGTTTGATCGCGACGCTTTCCGCGGGCGATTCCGCGCTGGTTACGATCCGATTCCGTCTCGAGCTCCAGCCCGGGCAGTACACCCTCGACCTCGGTTGTGGCGCAGGCGGTGATTCCGACAACACTTGGGACCGGGTGCTCAACGCCGCCGTGGTAGAGGTGGCGACGACTCCCGAACAGGAGGTCGTCCACGGTCTCGTGCGGCTGCCCTACGAAATCTCCGTCGGCCGCCCGGCTTGACGACCGCCGTCAGACGACCTCCGCGAAAGAGCGTCTGAGGAGCGAGAAAAGTACCGCGCCAACGGTGAGCACCAGCGCGCTCGTGGCGTAAATCTGCCCCAAAGTCGTCCAAGGCATCGGCTCGTGCCAGAGCGCAGTCCGCCGCGCGAGGTCCACGATCTGCAGCAGGGGATTAAAACGCAGCCATTCTAGGCCGGCGGGAATCTTGGAAGGCGGGTACATGACGGCGCTGGCAAAGAGGAGCGCGGTCGAAACGAATCCCGTCAGTTGCCCGATATCGCGAAGAAACACGCCGATCGCGGCGAGCGCCCAACCGATTCCTAGCGAGAGCAGTGCCAGGGGGAGCACGATCACAGGTAGCCACGCCAGACCCCATCCCAGCCCGGCGCTTCCGAAAAAGCTGCCCGTTACGATCAGAACGAGACCAGCGATGAAGTGAAACAGAGCGGCCCCGATTTGCGCGACCGGCAGGATCTCCAGCGGGAAAACAACTTTTTTCACGAAGTTGGGGTTTCCTGTGATCATCGCTGGCGCGGCCGAGAGCGTCTCGGTGAAAACGTGGAACAGGCTCAGGCCGAGAAACAGCGCCAGGGAGAAGTCGAATTCCGTTTCGCCCGGCAGTGTGCCGAAACGCGTGCCGTAGATCCGGCCAAACACGAAGAAGTAGAGCACCAGCATCGACAGCGGGTTCACCAGCGCCCACAGGGGGCCGAGCCGGCTGCCGCGGTGCCGCAACTCGATCGCGCGGTGTGTGAACCGCCAGATGAGTTCACGGTGGCTCCAGAGTCCGCCCACCATCCGCGCCGGATCGGCGATCAGCGCTTGAACGGGACTGGGCTTGGTCGCCGGCATCACCTTGAAATTCGCCCCGCGGTCTCCGGCAGGTCAACAGCGGGGCTCGCCCGTTTGATCCGTTCGGCTTTCACAGCCTGGCGACAAGTTCCGCCACGGCAGCGGTGACCGATGCATGTGGCAGCACGGTGAGGGCGCAGCGTTCATCGTTCAGCCCCCAGGTGACCACCCAGTTTTCCCCGTCCCGTTGTGCGCCGCAGGGATAGATGACTTCCCCCACCGCGGGGTTGAGCCGCGGATGGCGCCGCACGGGCAGGGCATCTTTCCACAGCTGGATCGGTCGTACCGGTCCCCATGCCGGCGCAAACGGCGGCTCCGGCCGGAAGGCGTACATCGCGGCGCGGTAGTCGTAGCCCTCAAGGCCATCGTGCACGGAGTGGCAAAACGACCAGAGCAGGCCGTCGGCGGGACGAGGAGGCGCGCCGCCGCGCAGTCCGCCGTGGCAGGCCGGGTATTCTGGCGGGCTCCAGTCGACCGCGGCGATTTCGCGGCAAACAATATCCCCTGCGCTGTCGAGGTCGCATTCCAGCACGCGGTGCGGCTGCACCGAGTAAACCGCCAGTGTGCGGCCGGCGTGCTCGAAAAGCATCCAGTTTTTCTCCAGCTTCCGTCGCTCGGCGCCCGCCAGCAGCAGCTCACGCGCGTTTCCAACCGGTTGCAGGGTGGCTTCGTCGATTTCGTGCAGAAACTGATGGTTGCGTGGCTCGTGCCACCCCGAGTTCCAGTAAATGAAGAGCCTGCCCCTTAGGCGAAGGAGGCGCGGGTCGGCGAACCACTCGAGCGCCACCGACGGGTAGGCGTTGGGTCGTTGAAAAACCAGTGTGTCGCTCAGCGGCGAGGTACTGCCCGGGATGATGCTGAAATCACGATCCAGCCGGCAGATGCCGATCCGTCGTCGGCCATCCGCACCGACCACGCGGTACGCGAGGATCCAATTGCCGTCGGCCGAGCGCTCCATTCCCGGGTTGAAGGTGTGGAGCGGGCCGGCCGTGAATTTGCTCCAGGCGTCCGGGAGGAGTTCCTGCGGATCGAAAATGATCTGCCGGCTGATCGGTCCGTTCATGCGGCTCCAAAGAAACCGCGCACGTGTTCGCAAACGAAGTCGACCTGCTCGGGAGTGACGTGGGGCCCGATTGGCAGACTCAAGACCTCGTCGGCGAGGCGTTCGGCGAGAGGGAAGTCGCCCCGTTTCCAGCCGGCTCCGGAATAGGCCTTGGAAAGGTGTGGCGGCACGGGGTAGTGGACCTGCGTTCCGACTTCCCGCGCCGCGAGGTACCGCTGGAGTTCCTCTCGCCGCGAGGTCCGGACAACAAACAGGTGCCAGACGGGTGTGGCCCAGCCGGGAAACCAAGGCAGGACAATGTCACCGACACCACGCAACCGCCCCAGGTATCGATCCGCCAAAGCGACACGCCGGGCGTTCCACTCGTTCAATCGCGGGAGCTTCGCGCGAAGAAATGCCGCCTGCAGTTCGCTCAGGCGGGAGTTCATGCCTTGGTATTCATTCTGGTAGCGGACCTTGGAGCCGTAATTGCGCAGGTGACGGATCTTGTCCGCCAAGGCAGCGTCGGAAGTCGTCACGGCGCCGGCGTCGGCGAGCGCCCCAAGGTTCTTGCTCGGGTAGAAACTAACCCCGGCGGCGTTGCCCAGCGCCCCGGCCGCCTTGCCGTGGCAGCGCGCCCCGTGCGATTGCGCGGCGTCCTCGAGCACGAACAGGTTGTGCTGCGCCGCGAACGCGTTGATCGCCTTCATGTCGGCTGGCTGGCCGTAGAGGTGAATCGGCAGGATCGCTCGGGTACGCGGGGACAGGCAAGCCGCCAGCCGGTCCGGATCCAGGTTGTACGTGCGCGGGTCGGGCTCGCATGGCACCGGGCGGGCGCCCGTGTGCGTGACGGCGAGCCACGTGGCGATGTAGCCGTGGGAAGGCACGATCACCTCGTCTCCCGGGCCTACCCCGAGCGCCATGAGCACCAGCTGCATCGCCTCCAGGCCGTTGGCCACGCCCACGCAATGCGCGGCACCCACGCTCGCCGCGTATTCCGATTCGAACGCCTCGAGCTCGCGGCCCAGCAGTAGCCAGCCCGAGTCGATGACGCGCTTATAGGCCGCGTCGAGTTCCGCCCGCAGTTCGTCGCAAGCGGGCTTCAGATCGAGGATGGGAACCTTCATGGTCAGACGAACTTCAGCTTGCGGGCCGCGAAGATCACCATGCGAAGCAAAAGCCAGCCGTGGCGCCAGCGCTGGATGTTGGTGGTGCCGTACGTGCGCTCGCGGTAGCGGATGGGCACGTCGGCGATGCGCAGCGACTGCTTCGCGGCGCCAAAGAGCAGGTCAAAATCCCCGAAGGGGTCGAATTCCCCGAAGTACGGGCGGCTCGCCGCGATGCGTTCGTAGTCCGCGCGACGCAGCACTTTCGTGCCGCAGAGGGTGTCCTTCACCGGCTGGCCGAGCAACCAGCTGAAGATGAGGCCGAAGGCCTTGTTCGCGCAGAGGTTCAAAAACTGCATCGCCCTCCGTTCCATCGGATAAACGAGCCGCACGCCGTTGGCGAAGTCAGCGCGGTCGCGGACGATGACGTCGAGGAACTTCGGCAATTCCTCGGGCGGCATGGTGAGGTCGGCGTCGAGGATCATCAGGACCTCCCCGGTTGCAGCCGCGAATCCGGCGCGCACCGCGTCGCCTTTGCCGCGGCCCGTTTGTCTCAGGCAGACAATATTCTTTTCCGGTTGAGCGGCCGCGACGCGTTGGATTTCCGCCCACGTGTTGTCACGGGAGTTCCCCTCGACGAAGATCAGCTCGACGCCAGCGCCCATCGCGGGGACGCGCTGCACGGCGGCCGCTATATTCCCCTCCTCGTTGCGCGCCGGAATCACCACGGAGACACGCGGATTCTGGCCGTGCGCCCGGATTCCTTCCCGACGGGCGGTGATGAACACCGTCAGGCAGAACCACTGCAGCAGCGGGGCGAGCCAGCGGTTGGCGAGCGTGCCGAGGCCAAGAGCTGAGAATGGTAACAGGATGCGACTCTCCCGCGTGACCTGGCCCCAGCCGGCGAGTCGAAGGAGATTCAGAACATCGGACGAAGCCAGCCAGCTGTTCTCCGGCTGGCGGGACTTCAGGCCGATCGTCTCCGCCAACGACAGCAAGGGGCGCCAGAGCGAGTTCTGGAAATTCACCACCAGCCTCGTACGCGGATGAGAGACCTGGTGCAGCCGCTCAAGCAACGCCTGCACATCGGCGGCCAGATTTAGGGTGTCGGAAATGACGATGAAGTCGAAGGGGCCGCCCAACGAATCCGGATCCAGCAGCTCTCCCGCCTGCACGAAAAAGCGTCCGTGTGGCAGCCGCCGACGAGCGAGGGCGACGTTGCGTTCGGATAGATCGACCCCACAGACGTCGCGCGCCTTCAGCAGAGCCAGCAGGTCTCCACCGCCGCAGCCGATTTCCAGCACCCGTGCGTCAGCCGGAACCAGGAGGTTGTAGTAGTGGGCGAGACAACGGCGGTAAGACCTCGCTCCCGACCGCAGACCATCCCTTGTGCCGTCAAAATAGGCACGTACTTCCTCCAGGTGCTTCTCGGAATGGGATGAAATCGTAGGTGCTGGCATGGACGCGTCCGGTCGGCCGAAGCGCGCAGGGAGGTTGGTCGTGCGTCTCGTTCCGGCTCAAGACTTATGGGTTGCAATCACCCTCGAAATCCCGCCGGTAAGCCGCTCATATCTCTCTCCGGCATCACGATGGCAAAGTATCGCCCAATTCTTCGAATCGCCGGGTGCGGCGCGGCCTTTCTGGCCGTGGTTTTCGGGGAAATGCGCGGAGCCTCGGCGGAAGGCTTGGCGGGAACTTTGCCTGAGGATCAGATCCCGGCCCTGCGACCGATCCTGGAGCAGGCGCTGAGACAATCACCGCAACTGATAGCGGCGGAGTTCGACCGCATCCTCGCGGAGATCCGTGTGACCTCGGCGGACGCCGCGCGGCTGCCGGGTGTCGGCGGCAACCTGAATCTCGCGACCAACCAGACTGCCGTCTCGAGCAACACGAGTTCCCAGACGCGCGACAGCGGTTTCTTCTACAACATCAGCGTGAACCAGCCGCTGTTTCATTGGGGCGCCTTGCAAAACCAGAGCCAGTCGGCACGCCTCAGCCGCCTGGTTGCCGAGCGGAGTCTGGATCGTGCGGCGCGGGACGTCGCCGTTTTGGTGCGCAAGGCGTATCTCGCGTTGATCGTGGAGAAGGCCCGGCTCCGCGCGGCGCGTGATGCGCTGCGGGTGCTACGCGAGGAACTGGCGGTGACGGCGGAGAAGCGCGAGCGGGGACTTATCGCCGCCGGCGCGCTGGAGGGTGATCGCCTGCGCGAGCGGGAGGTAAAATTGGAGGTCGGGCGGCTCGAGTCGGAATTCGAGGCGAACCGGAAACGCTTGATCCGGCTGGCCGGGCTGTCGGCTTCCCTGGCCGAGGCGGACGTGCCGGACAACATCCCGGCGCCGCGCTTTTCATCCGACGTCGCGGGCATGCTTGCGGCCATGGTCCTGCGAGACAACGCGCGCAGCACGCTCGAGTACGAGATCAACAACCTTCGGATCCGCGATGCCCAGCTGCGGATCAGCTCCGAAAAGGTGCGGCTTTACCCGAAGTTCTTCGCCGGCGCCGGCCTGAGCCTCGAGAATTCGACCAACGTGAACGGCAACACCGTGAGCCAGCAGGGCATCCAGCGCCGGACAGTTAACGTCTACGCCCAGTGGAATATTTTCGACGGCTTTGCCACGCGGGCGGCCATCCGTGAGGCTCAGGCGTCGAAGCGCACGCAGGAGCGCCTGCAGCAGGCCGAGATCGAGGGACTAATACAGAACATTCAGATCCTCGAGCGCATGCTGCGCGACGACGCCGAGCAGGTTGAGCTCACCGGGATCCGCCACGGGCTCGCCATCGAGGCGCGCAAAGCGGCGGCGCGCGAGGCCGAGTTTGGCAACGTGCCGAGGGGAGAGTTGTCCCGTGCCGGTACCGCCATTCTCCAAGCCGAGAGCCGCAGCTTGGAGGCCCGCGCCCAGTTCCTCGGCCGCTGGGGCGAGTTCGTTGCGCTCACCGCCGGGGAACCGCTCTTGTCCAAGCCCACCACACGCCATGCAAGCGAACCCAAGTAAAGGCAGCCTTCTCGCCCGGATCGCGGTGGTTCTTGCCGTGCTCGCCGCAGCGGGCTTCGCGGTCGTTCATAACCTGCGTGAAACCGCGAAGGTCAAGGCGGTCAACCGCGACACCGCGATCGACGCGGTCACGGGCAGCGTGCTCGTCCAGGCCGACGGCGGTTTCAAGGAATTCAAGTCGGAGGCGGCGGGAAAGGTGAAGGTGGCGAACTTGAAGCCCGGCAGCCATTTCACGAAAGGGGACGTGCTGGTGCAGCTCGATACCACGGAACTCGACCGGCAGATCGCGGAAACGCGGCGGAAATTCGAGTCAGACAAGGCCCGTGCGAAGATCGCCCTCGAAAACAACCCGGAGCGCAAGGTGGCCGAGGAGCGCGTGGCGACGGCAAAGCGGTTGTTCGAGTTGGGCAACGCCTCGGAGGAAGACCTCAAGGGCGCGCAGCGGGCCCTGGACGGGATCATCACGCGGCTGAAGCTAACGGAGTTTGACGACCAGAAGGCCGAGGTGGATTTCAAGGTCGCGATGGAGGGGCTCGAGCTCCTGCGCGACAAAATGCGCGTGGTCGCCCCGTTCGACGGAACGATCCACAACGACGGCGCGATGACGTGGGAGGGGGCGCTCATCAACGCTGGCCAGCCGGTCACGAAGGTATTCGCTCGTCGCCGGATCGTGGAGGCCAAGATCAGCGAGGAAAGCTTCGGGCGCGTTAAGCTCGGCCAAGCCGCGCGGATCCGTCTGCTCACCTACGGCACGCAGACGTTTGACGCCACGGTGGTCGAGTTGTTGCCGTCCGCCGATGATGCGCAGCGCTTCACGGTGCACCTCGACGTGAAGGCCGATCCCGACCAGCTGAAGCCGCTGAGCACGGGAGAGGTGACGATCACGGTCGACCGGGTCGCCGACCAGATCATGGTGTTGCGCCGCGCGATCTTCGATTCCGACAAAGTTTACGTCGTGAAGGACGGACGCGTGGAGCGGAGGAAGCTCGAACTGGGCATCGTGTCGCTGAACAACGCCCAGGTCCGCAAGGGGCTTGAGGTCGGCGAGCTCGTGATCGTCGACCGGCTCGAGGAATTCCGCGAGGGCCAGCGCGTGCGGACCGAGGTGGTGTTCTGATCCGCTCGCAGGACGAGCCTCGCCCCGTGATTTCGCCAAACCTCCGCATCGCCTTCCGCTTCCTCACGGCGAAGAAGCGGGCGATGGTGATGAGTTTGGCGTGCACGATCCTCGGCGTGGGGTTGTTCATCGTCACGCAGGCCACCACGAGCGGTTTTGAAAGGTTTTTCACCAAAACGATCCTCGGGATCAACGGGGCGATCCGGATCGAGGACAAGATCCAGGACACCATGCGAAGCATGGCGGCGGCGGGCGGGGGGGACTCGCACTTCGCTCGTCGGGAGGGGGTAAAGTACATCGAGGGCATCGAGGAACCGCAGGCCTTGATCGATGCATTGCGCGGGTTTCCGAACATCCGAGGTGTCTCCGCGGTGGTCCGGGGTGGGGTACAGGTGACCAGTGCCTTCAAGACCGAGGATGCCCAGGTTTTCGGCATCCGACTGGAGGACCATGTGCGGGTTTCGGACCTCGCAGAGCAAATCACCTCCGGCCAGTTGGAGGATTTCCGCCAGTCCCCGACGGGGGCGCTCGTCGGCCGCGTGCTGGCCGATCGGCTGCAGCTGGTCGTCGGCGATTCCTTTGTGCTCTTCACTCGCGGGTCGTCGCGTCGTCTGCGCGTCGCCGC
>JAURJO010000222.1 GCA_030832235.1 Verrucomicrobiota bacterium | reverse complement strand
TACGACGGGCGGAAGCCGCCGGGGATTCCCTCCTTCACCTTCGGGGGACCCACCGGGAACATCGCGCGACCCCGCTGGGATTTCAAACCCCGCGGCCAAAGCGGAAAAATGGTTTCCGAACTGCTGCCCCGTCTCGCCGAGCTGGCGGACGACATGTGCTTCATCCACTCCCTCACCAGCACCACCAGCGCGCATCCCCAAGGGGAAAATTTCCTCAACACCGGCTTCACACTCGAGGGCTTCCCGTCCCTGGGCGCCTGGGTCACCTACGCGCTCGGCACGGCCAACCAGGAACTCCCTGCATTCGTCGCGATCAATGATCCGCGTGGAAAGCCGCGCTCGGGAAAGAACAACTGGGGCTCGGGTTTCCTGCCGGCCGCGTTTCAGGGCACCGATTTCGGCGCCGCGCGTCCGCTCGCCAATCTGAGTCGCCCGGAACGCGTTTCCGCCGATGCGGATCGGCGCGCGCGGGACCTGCTGGAGGCCGTGAACGCCGAGCATGCCCGGAGATTCCCTGGTGACACCGACCTCGCGGCGCGGATCGCCAGCTACGAGCTCGCCGGGCGGATGCAGTTGTCGATTCCCGAGGTCACCGAACTGAAGTCCGAGCCCGCGCACATCCACGAACTCTATGGCACGGGAACGGGCACGGACCTGAAACGCGACTACGCGAAGAACTGCATCCTCGCGCGCCGCCTGCTGGAGCGCGGCGTGCGCGTGGTTCAGCTCTTCAACGGTTCCGACGCCCAGGCCAACGGGATCAGCAACTGGGATTCTCACGCCAACATCGACACCACCCACGCGATGCAGGCCGAGATCTTCGACCAGCCCACGGCCGCCCTCCTCGCCGACCTGAAGCAACGGGGAATGCTCAAGGATACACTTGTGGTCTGGTGCACGGAGTTCGGCCGCATGCCCTTCCTCCAAGCCAACGGCACGGGTCGCGACCACAACCCCGACGCCTTCACCTGCTTCCTCATGGGCGCGGGCGTCAAAGCCGGCTCGAGCTTCGGCGCCAGCGATAACTTCGGGTTCAAGGCCGTGCAGGATCCCGCGACGCTCTATGATTTCAACGCCACCATCCTCCACCTGCTAGGGTTGGATCACGAGCGCCTCACCTATTACAACAACGGCATCGAGCGCCGTCTCACGAATGTCCACGGCCATGTCCTGAAGCCCCTCCTGGCATGAAATCGCTCCTCCCCCTCCGGTACATCGCGCTCCTCGTTGCGATCACCGCGCTCGGATACGCCCGGCCCAATGTGCTGTTTATCGCCGTCGACGATCTCCGTCCGGAGCTCGGCTCCTACGGCGCGCAACACATCCGGAGCCCCCACATCGACCAGCTGGCCGCGACCGGAGTGCGCTTCGACCGCGCCTATGTGCAATACGCGATCTGCGGGCCGTCGCGCGCCACGACCCTGACCGGCCTCCGACCGCGCACGCTGAAGATCGAACACATCGACACTTTCTATCGCGACACGGTGCCGGAGGTGGTCACGCTGCCCCAGCTCTTCAGGCAGCACGGCTACCACACGAGTTACGTCGGCAAGGTGTTCCATCCGGGGCAGACCGACGACGCGAATTCCTGGAGCCTAAACCGCACCCCGAGTGGCGGCGGAGGGGAAGGCGCCGCCGGCTACCAACTGCCAGCCAGCCGCGCGATCGTGAAGCAGCGTCGCGAGGAGGCGCTCGCCAAGTATGGCCGCCTTCAAGCCGGCTTGACGGGCGGTCCGGCATGGGAAGCCGCCGACGCCCCCGACAACGCGTATTCGGACGGCCGGACTACCGAGGTCGCGCTGGCGGCCTTGCGAGAACTGAGGGACAAGCCGTTTTTCCTGGGGGTAGGATTTCACCGACCACACCTGCCCTTCGTCGCCCCGAAGAAATATTTCGATCTCTACGATCCCGCGACCTTGCCGCTGGCGGCGGTGCCCGAGCCCCCGAAGGATGCGCCCTCCATCGCGCGGCACAGCTCGTTTGAGCTGCGGACGCGCACCGGCGTGCCCACCGCCGGGCCCATCGATGCGGCGACCTCGCGTAGCCTCATCCACGCCTACGCCGCCTGCGTGAGTTTCATCGACGCGCAGGTCGGCCGCATCCTGGCGGAACTCGATGCGCTCGGGCTCGCCGGCAACACCATCGTCGTGCTCTGGGGCGACCACGGCTGGCACCTGGGGGAATACGGCATCTGGGGCAAGGCGACGAACTACGAGATCGCGACACGGATTCCGCTCATCATCCGGGCCCCCGGCATGGCCGGCAACGGGCGCGCCGCCTCCGCCGTCGTCGAGTCGCTCGACCTCTATCCAACCCTCGCCGAGCTCGCCCGGCTGCCCGCACCCACGGCGCTCGAGGGAAAGAGCCTGGTGCCGATCCTGAAGGATCCGAGGGAGACCGGAAAAAACGTCGCATTCAGCGAATTCCCATCGCCCGCGCTCCGCGAGTGGGCCGCGCGGCCGTTGTCTCCGGAAATGCGCCAGTCGTTCTTCGGTCCGCTTATGGCGGACGTGGAGGCGACGCTGAGACGGGAATACGGCGCGAAGTACGAGCAGGGACTCTTCGAAAACCATGTGACGGGCTACAGCATGCGCACCGATCGCCACCGCTTCACCGTCTGGGTGGACCGGCGAAAGCCGGAGAGCGAACCCCTCGCGGTCGAGGTGTACGATCACCAGCGCGATCCGCAGGAGCGCACGAACCTCGCCGCCCAGCCGGCCAACCGCGCCCTCGTGGCCGAACTCCACGCTCGCTGGTTGGCCGCGCGCTGAAAGGCGGGCAAGCCCCGCCCTTTCAGCGATCCGTCCCTCCTCGATCCGCGCTCACGGGCTGAAGCCGCCTTTCGACGGGGCCCACGGGCGGGAAAAATTTGTCCTGTCACCCACGGGATATGTCCATGCCCAACCACCGCGCGCCGCGGCATGATGGGCAGGCGAGCCGCGCCGTCCTGCTCCAGGGCGACCGACTCGTGACGGACCCGCCCGCCCTTGAAAGAGACACCCACGCCATCCGCCCCCGCCGCCCCGCTCAAGTGGTTTGCCGCCAAAACCGCCGACGCGTTCACGCAGCATTTCAAAACGACGCCCGCAGTGATCGCCGCGGCTCCGGGACGCGTGAACCTCATCGGCGAACACGTGGACTACAACGGCGGCTGGGTACTCCCCGCGGCGATTGAACGCTGGATCGTGGCGGCCGCCGTTCCGCGGGACGACGGGGTAGTCGCGCTCCTCGACGCACGCACGGGCGAAGCCGTCAGCTTTCCGGTCACCGACTTTCGCCGGGCGCCGAAGCGGTGCTGGTCAAACTATGTCCGCGGCGTGCTCGCCGGATTCGCCGCCCTGGATTTCCAGCCGCCAGGTTTCTCGCTGACCATCTCATCCACCATCCCGCTCGGAGGCGGCCTCAGCAGCAGCGCGGCGCTGGAGGCCGTGGCTGCGCGGATGCTCTGCCAGCTTTTCGGTTGGGAAATCGCCCCGTTGCCGTTGGCCAAACTCTGCCAAAAGGCCGAGCACGACTACGCCGGTGTACCCTGCGGGCTGATGGATCAGGCCGCCGTGCTGCTGAGCCGCGACGCACACTTGCTCCTGCTGGACTGCGCGACCGAGGCGTTCTCCCACGTACCGCTCGTCAATCCCGACTGGCAGATCCTGATCATCAACTCAGGCGTCGCCCACGAGTTGGCCGACGGGGAATACGCCAAGCGCCGCGCGGCGTGCCACCAGG
>JAURJO010000221.1 GCA_030832235.1 Verrucomicrobiota bacterium | reverse complement strand
TCCATCTGGGAGGCGACCTGTTGGAGCGTCTCGGTCTTGGAGGAAGCGATCGCGGCGCGCAGGTCGCGGTTCAGTTCGGCGAGCGCGTCCTTGAATTGCGCTGTAGCGGCGCCGGACCTGTCGGCCGCGGCGGACTTCCGGCGGAGCTCGGCATTCTCGCGCTCCACCTGCTCCAATCTAAGAGCCAATTCGGCGACGCGCTGGGAAAGTCCCCGCACGTCCTCCCGCAGGTTGGCGATCTCGACCTGCGTCCCCTGGCCGAACACGGCGGGAAGCACGGCGAGAGCGAAGGCGAATCTCAACATGAGGCGGAGCTTGTCCCGCCTGGATCCGAAAACAAGCGGCTTCCCGAACGCCCCGACCGCGAGGCCCGCGTTAAGCGCCCCGTGGGTCGCGCCGCATCGAACACACGGAAAAATAAAAATGGTACCCCGCCTGTGCCGTATGCCCAAAGGCTCGTGACCTTTTTAAGTTAAGGTGGGCGCCCCCGTCGCTTCTCCTGCCTTCCGGTTTACGGCCTGGCATTCCTCGCGCCGGTTTCGGCTCCCGCAATTATCCTAAGGTAAAGAGCAGTTATTGAAAGCACCTCGAACACTGCCGGGTACCGCGTCCAAGCTAGGACGCCCCACCCCTGCGTCAAACGGCATCTTCCCTTTCGCCGCCCGGTTGGCGGACGGATTCAGCCCGCGCCCGCCACCGCAACCACCTAAGACTTCCCACCGCGAATCAACTGCCGCAGCGCATCCGCCTCGTCCCTCAGCGCTTTCAGACGTAAGATCCGGCTGTTCTCCGAGTTGATAGAAAACAGCACAAAATTCATCAGCTCGTTCAGCCGGACCGGATCCTGGTCAAGCAGGGCCGGATTGCCGGCAGGCTTGGTCCAGCGCTTGTTGCGGTCGGAATTGGTCGGATCCGCGTACATGGCGTAGTTGACGCGGAAATCCATCAATCCCGCGGAGCGGACCCGGAACTCCACCAGCGTCCGTTCCAGGAGTTCCTGCGTCGTGGCCACCTGTTCGAGCGAAACCTGATACCGCTGCACGGCGTCGAGCACCTTCCGGTTGGCAATTAGGCGCACGCCGCCGGAGGCGCGGAGCTGCTCGATGCCGTTGACCGCCGGCACGAACGGGATCCTCGAAGAATAGACCCGGATGTCGTAGTAAAAATCCGCCATCCGCTCGCGGTATTCTCCACTGGCGTAGAGCGCCATGGCCTCGTTCCCCGCCGTGTACCGCAAACGGCTCTGCTCCAACGTCGAATCGATGTTGACGATGTCGGCGTCGAGATCCGCGGCGATGGAATCGAGGAACGCCACCGCGCGATGACGTTCGACGTAGTGCTCGCGCAGGTTCTCGGCGAAGAAGCCGAGCGTGACCGCGGCGAACAGCATCGCGAACTCGAGCAGATGCCCCTTCCAGCCGCCGCCGTGATTCTTGGTGTGGTGATGGACTTCCATGGGACGACCCCGCCGAACGCACGGCACGGTGAAGCCCGCGTCAAAACCCAAGTTCGCAGGGAAGAGCGGGCTACCCCCTCCGACTCAGCCGCCGAGGATGCTCTCGTCGAGGTGTTGGATGATGACTTCCTGCAAGGTGGCCAGAAACACGTAGCAGCGAAAAGCGCGGTTCACGTCGCGCGGTAGCCGCGAAATCTCCAACTCGCCGGTCTCGAGCGTGTCGTCCCCGAGTGTTTTCAGGGCATGTTCACGCAGACGCAGTCTCACCGCTGCGCACGCACGCAGGATCACCTCGGCGTTGTCACCGTCAAAGGAGACCGCGCCCTCGCGGAAGAACTCCTCCCCGAAGAGCCCGAGCAGCGCGTCGATCTCACTCCGCTGGGCTTCCAGGAGCTCTCCCCCCCACGACTCGCCGAGATCTGGATCCGCGTCGGGCAATCCCGTCGGACCGGCGAGAGCGTCCCTCAGGCCGGCGGCCTGCTCGCGGATGACATCGAGGAGCGGCGCCACGATCGGCACCGCGAGCTTCACTTCAATTCGCTTCATCAGGCTCGAGGACCGCGGTGAGGTGCCATTGCTGCAGGGTGAAAACGTAGGCCTCGGCCTTCTCGCGCAGGCCCCGCCACACCACCGAGCGCCCCTGCTCGTGCACCTCCAACATACGGCGCCGCGCGGTCTGGTCGTCGAAGCCGAAGACTTTGCGGAACACGAGCACGACGTACGACATCAGGTTGACCGGATCGTTGAGCACGACGACCCGCCACGGCCCGCCGAGGGCCGTCTCAGTGCGGACGTCCTCCTTGGGCAGCGTTACGGTCTTGGTCATCCCGAATGGTTCAACGGCTCCACCGCGCGCGTGCAAACCCGATCGCGCAAATTATGCCAGCATCTCACATTTCAATTCGCCTTCCCCAAACTTCGACGGCGCTCCTAACGTCCGCCACCGCCGGACGTCCGGCCGATCCGGTAGAGCGCACTCTCCGAGCGGAGCAGAAGCGTCCCATCGACGACCGCGAGGCTCGCGAGCGTGCGCTCCCCGAGCGTGTTTTGGGCGAGGCGCCGGAACGTTTTCTCCGCCGCCACCACCGTGCCCACTCCGCTCTCGCTTTGAAAATACACCCGGCCGGCGGCCGCGAGCGGCGACGCCGAGTAGCCGGCCTCCAGCTTTTCCTGCCAGTGCACGGTGCCCGTGCGGGCGTCGAAGCAGGTCGCGACGCCCATGTCGCTGACCGCGTACAGCTCGTCACCGACCACGACCGTCGAAGGAGTGAGCGGCGCGCCTTTCGTCGTTCGCCAAGCGACGTGGGTGTCGGTGAGATCGCCGGTCGCTCCATCCACGCGGATCGCGAGGAGATCGGCGCGATTGTATCCCGTGCCGATGAAGAGCAGCCCGTGCGCGAAGACCGGACGCGGGATCAGCGAATACCCCCCGCCGTAACGCACGCGCCAGATTTCACGGCCGTCGGCCGGATCATGCGCGATGACCGCGCCGCTGGCGGGACAAACGATCTGCGGGCGGCCTGCGACCTCGATCAACAGCGGTGTCGCGAAGGAAAATTTCTGCCGGACCTCGAGATCACGCGGCGCCCGCCACGCGACTTCGCCGGTGCGGCGGTCGAGCGCCACAAGGGCGGGATCCGTGCGGGCATCGGCGCTGAAGACCAGCAGATCGCCGACGATGATCGGCGAGCCGCCGTTGCCATGCTCCGGCTCGTAGCGCAGCCGGTTGTTCCGCCACAGGATCTTGCCGTCGAGATCGAGGCATGCGGTGCCAAAGTGACCGAAGTGCACATAAAGCCGCCCGTCGCGCAGCACCGGGGTCGGGCTCGCCGGCGAGTTTTTCTTGTGCATCGACGCGCGTCCCGCCTCGGAGGGCGCGAACACCTCGACATTCCAGAGCGCGCGACCCGAAGCCAAATCCAGCGCGACGACCCGCAGCGAAGGCGCCCCCTCGGCATCCGCGACGCCGGTGGTCAGGAAAATCCGTCCGCCACCCACCACCGGAGAAGACCAGCCGAGCCCGGGCACCGGCGTGCGCCACAGGATATTATCCGTCTTCGACCAGGTGAGCGGCACGGCCGGCGCGCTCGAAGTTCCCTGCCCGTCCGGCCCGCGAAACTCGGGCCATTCCTGCGCAACAACGGCTATCCCACCCAATTCGAGCAGTAGTGTGATCAGAGCTGGACGCACGGACGACAGCATCCCGCGATTGAGTGTCGACGCGGGCTGCGCACGAGGAAAAACCGTCCTCCCTCGGCCCTTGACGCACCGCCAGGAGCCAGTAGCGAGCACTCGCGGCCCGATGCCCCCTCAACCCACGCTGTCAGCCGGCGGCCGCATTCCTAGATGCGTCCGACCCAACTCATGACACCGCAACGCCGCACACTCGCCCTAATCCTCCCGACGGCTCTCCTCGCCCTTTTTGTTCCGCAGCGATTCACATCCCCGCAGTCGCCGATCCCGACACTCCCAGGGCTTGCCGAGGACCGCTTGCCGTCCCTCAAACCCACCGGGACCAGGCTCGACGCTGAAACGGTTTTGAATGACCCCGCCTGCAACCCTTCGACGGCACCAGGGCCATTTTCCGACCAGGTTTCGGCGCAACGCCGCCTAACGGAGGCCCTGGCGAAGACACGTGCGTTCGAGGATTGGATTACAACCTGGCGCCGCACGGGTAGCGGAGAGGCGAATGCGCTGGTGGCCTCCGGCACGACGGCAGCCCGCGAGTATCGGAATGGACTGAAGGAGTTGATCGAGCTCGATCCGAAGCGCGCGCTGGAGCGGGCGGTGCCGGCCGGGCTGCGTCGTGAATTACCGCCGGAAGTCGCTGGGTTGATGGATCAGCGCATCGATGCCCGCGGAGACCTCGAGGTCTCCGTCTGGCACCGGGGCTCCGAAGCCCGCTACGACCGCCTCGCGCGCATCGCCGGGAAGGAATACCGCGCCTTCGTCTTCGGGAGCCGCCTCCGGCAGGCGAGCAAGGCGGGCCTGCCGTTGCACGGAATCGCCGTCGATGACCTGATCGCGATCGACGAATCCCCGTACCGATTTCTGGACGACGCCGAGAAGGCTGATGCCGGCGTCGCAATCGACATCACGGCGGTTTACGTCGCGGGCGAACGGCTGGAATTCGCTTCCCCCGCGGAGTTCGCCGAACTCGAGCTGCGCCTCCGCGCGGCGGAGAGCATCCCCGGCCCATCCGTGAATGAGGTGCGGCCCGGCGCCACCCCACCGGTTGCCGCGCTCACCTCTCCGCCGACTTGGATCAATGGAGCCAAGCGGGTGCTTTACCTGAAGATCGACTTCACCGACGCCGCCGGTGCCGCATTCACCGACGCTGAAATCCAGGCCGGCGCCGCCGCGACCAACGACTACTTCGTGGACAACTCGCAGGGGAAGACGACCTTCGCGGCATCCATCCTGCCCTCGACGCTGCGGATGCCCAAGCCGAAGTCTTACTACGAGACCTCTGGCTCGACGAACGGGGAGTTGTACACCGCGGCGCGCGACGCCGCCAAAGCGTACGACGCGGCCAACGGCGGGACCGGCGCGTGGGACCCCGACAAGTTCGATCGCTACATCATCGTCCACAAACGCATCTCGGTCTACCTTTACGGAGGAGTGGCCCAGCTCGGCGGGGCACGGGTCGGCCTGAATAACACGGTCTCCGCCGGCACGACGGGCCACGAACTCGGCCACACGCAAAGTCTCGCGCACTCCCACTACTGGCTGCCCTCGGGCACGTCGCCCGTCGGGGCCGGATCCCACATCGAGTACGGCGACGTTTTCGACATCATGGGCGGCGGTGGCGCGTCCCAGCATTTGAACGTCTCGCAAAAGGCGAAGCTCGGTTACCTCGACGCCGCCGCGATCACCACGGTCAGCGCTTCGGGCACCTACCGCATCGCCCGCCATGATGACGCCGCCTCCGCCGGCGTTCGCGCGCTGCGTCTCGCACCGGCCGGCACGAATTACGAATACTGGGTCGAACACCGGCGCGTCGCCCCCGCCTCCTTCAACGCCGCGCAGCAGGACCGGCTGAAGAACGGTGTTCTCATCCACTGGGGAGCCGAGAAGTCGCCGTCCTTCACCAGCGGGCAGGGATCGTACCTCCTCGACGCCACGCCGGGTTCCGCGGGCGGGGCCAACGACGCGCCGCTGCGGATCGGCGAGACCTTCGTCGATCCCGACGCCGGTATTTCCTTCAAGCCTCTCGCCATCGGCGGCACCGCACCCAACGAGTACATCGACGTGCAGGTCGGTTTAGGCGCCGTCGATGGGAACCGCAACCCAGTGCTCAGCGCGGAGGCGCCGATCACGGCCCTTTCCGCCCGCAACAACGTGGTCTTCAACGCGAGCGCGACGGACCCCGACGGCGACGCCTTGTACTACCGCTGGGACTTCGGCGATGGATCGCTGCAACCCAACCTGGGGAGCATCACCCGACGGTTTCCGAAGGGTGGCAACTATTCCCTGCGGGTTTCAGCCCATGACGGCAGGGGCGGCATCGACGCCAGGACCCTCAACCTCCAAGTGAGCGATCCCCTGACCGCTTGGACCCAGCGCACCAGCGGGGTCACCAACAACCTGTACGCCGCCCTTTACGCGGGCGGGAAATTCGTCGTCACCGGTGATAATGGCGTCGTGCTGCATTCCGCCGATGGGCTGACCTGGGCCAGAGGCACCGGGATCCCCAGTAACCACTTTCCTCGCGCCCTCGCGCACAGCGGATCCCGCTTCGTGACGGTCGGACTCGCCGCCAGCGGTGCCACGGTACGGGCGACCACAGCACACTCGGCCGACGGCGTGACCTGGGCCGCGGGTTCGGTGCCCGCGAACGTCGGGACCCTCGCCGCGGTCGCCTTCGGCGCAGGCCGCTTCGTCGCGGTCGGCGAGAACGGCAGGATCTACAACTCCGTCGACGGCACGTCGTGGTCGGAGGTCACGTCACCCGTATCCACCAGCCTGAGCGCGGTGGCGTTCGCCGACAACCTGTTCGTCGCCACCGGCGCCAGTGGCCGCATCCTGACCTCGCCGGACGGCGTGAACTGGACCAACCGGTCCGTCGCGACCGGAAACACGATCAACGCCGTCGCCCGCCACCAGGGCCGGTGGTACGCGGCGGTCTCCGCCTTCGAGTGCTTTGTCTCATCGGATGGTGTCGCGTGGAGCCGGGTGTCCACCGCCGGCCGCACGAACAGCAACAACGGACAGCGCCTTATCTCAGCCGCCGGCGTGCTGCTTTCCTCCACCAATGCCGGCGGCGTGACCTTCGCCGAGGATCCGCGGACCTGGAGCGAGCATCAGATCGTTTCCTCGCCCGCGACCACGTTCTACGGTCTGGCCGAGGGAGCGGGCCAGATCGTCATGGTCGGTCCGCGCGGGCTCGTCTATTCGACCGCGTCGGTGCCCGCCGCGCCGGTGATCCCGGCCCCAAGCCTTCGATTGGAGGCGGATTCCATCAAGGTGGCGGTCGGAAGGAAAAACCTCCTCGCGGCCTCCGGCAGCGGGTTCGTTCGCCTCGAGCTCTACGTGAACGGCGCCAAGGTGAGTGAGATCGCCGGATCCGCCGGCGCCCTGCCCTGGACTCCCCCTACGGTCGGGAACTATCTGCTGACCGTGCGCGGGATCGATGCGAATGGCGTCGGCGTCGTATCCGCATCCTATGCCGCCGTCTCCGCCTTCGCCAACTGGCGCTGGCTAAATCCCATCCCCGCTGGCGCAGATCTGCGCGGTGCCGTGCGCGTCGACGACACCTGGTGGATTGTGGGCGGCGGCGGCACCCTGCTGACCCTAGACGACAGCGGGAATTTCAACCCCGTGGATTTCCCGACGACGCAGTCCCTGAATGCCATCGCGTACGCGAACGGTCGTTTTGTGATCGCCACCACCGATCTGGATGGCGGCACCAAGGAGGACATCGGCGGCCTCTGGACGTCATCCGACGGCTACGCGTGGACACCGTTCCTGACGGGCGCGCTCGACTCCGCCAATTTGAACACCGCCATCTTCGCCGCCGAACGTTGGATCGCGCTCGGGACCGGTGGAACAATCGTGACCTCGACGGACGGGGTGAACTGGCCGCGAACCTCGAGCGGGATCACCACCTCGATCAACGGTGTCGCCGCGGGCGGCGGTTTGATCGTGGCCGTCGCCAGCGGCGGCAAGATCATCACCTCGTCCGACGGACTCACCTGGACCGAGCGGACGAGTGGGATCACCACGGATCTTCGCGCCGTCACCTACGCGGGCGGATCGTTCGTCGCCGTTGGCGTCGGGGGCGCGATTCTCACCTCCGCAAATGGAACGACTTGGAAC
Organism: Verrucomicrobiota bacterium; assembly: GCA_030832235.1. GTDB lineage: Bacteria > Verrucomicrobiota > Verrucomicrobiia > Opitutales > Opitutaceae > ER46. The sequence goes on along the minus strand of JAURJO010000221.1, from coordinate 2,199 downwards.
CGCGCGAGCTCAGGCGTAACCGCAAACCTCTACGGTGTGGCCCGGGTGCAGGGTGCGTTTGTGGCGGGAGGCGATAACGGAACCCTGCTCTCATCGATTGACGGCAACTCCTGGAGCGGCGTGTCCCTAAACGGAACCGCCACCGGCACCCTTTTCATCGCCGCGAGCGGATCCGATGCCCTCCTGACGGGGCGCAGCGGCGAGGTTTATACGGGAACCAGCGCGACAGCGTGGCGCCGGGCCTCCAGGGGCACCAACGAATCCTTGCAGGGCTTAGCTTACGGCGGCGGCAGCTTTGTCGCGGTGGGCGCGAGCTCCGATCCGGTCAGTAAGGCAACTCTCGTCCCCATCCAGGTCTCGACCGACGGTCTCACGTGGCGGCGCGCGAACCCTCACCCCAGCTTCTCCGCGCTCTCCGCGGTCACCTACGGCCAGTCGCGCTTCGTCGCGGTTGGCGCCAACTCCGCGGTCTTTACGTCGACCGATGGACTCACGTGGACGAAGGGCACCGTGAACGCCACGGCCGCGCTGGCCTGTGTCGCCGCCGGACCTTCGCTTTTTGTCTCGGGTTCCGGATCCGCGATCTATTCTTCGCCTGACGGCCTGACGTGGACCCAGCGCATCACATCCCTGACTTGGGCCGTGCGCGGTGTCGCTCATGGCGCGGGGCGATTCGTCGCGGTGGGCGATGGAGGAAATATCCGCCACTCCCCCGACGGCATCACCTGGACCGCAGGGACGAGCGGAGTGACCGCCAATCTGCTCGCGGTGGCTTGGTGGGAGGACGTGGGATTCATCGCGACCGGCGCTTCCGGCACGATCCTGACTTCGACGGACGGCCTCACCTGGCAACAGCGCGAGTCCGGTGTCGGTGAAAGCCTCGGGGCAATCCACCGAGCCCCGTTTGGATTTGTGGCCGCGGGAGGCGCGCAAGGCACGATGCTCATTTCCCTGGATGGCATCAGTTGGTCCATCACCTCGTTGCCGGCCGACAAGACCATCCGCTCGATGGTCTTCGGGAATTCCCTGCTTATCGCGGCCGGCGACGGCGGGGCGTTGCTGGCCTTCGACACCGGCGGCAAGACACCGGCGCCGACCATCAGCTCGCAACCCATCGCCCGCTCGGCCTCCCCGGGGGATGCGGTGCGCTTCAGCATCACCGCCCGGAACGCCGCCGGCGCCGTCTATCAATGGTTGAAGGACGGCCAGGCGATCCCGGGAGCCAACAGTCCCGTGCTGAGCATCTCCTCCGCGTCCGCGGCGGATGCCGGCAACTACACGGTGTCCGTCACCAGCGCGACCGGCGTCGTGGTGAGCACCGCGGCCAGCCTATCGTTCGGCGCACCCGCCAATCCAGGGCGGCTTGTGAACCTTTCCATACTCACCTCGCTCGCGTCGGCCGACGACGAATTCCGCTTCGGTGTCGTCGTCGGCGGCAGCGGCACCGCCGGAGGTAAAGCCGTGCTCATGCGCGCCGTGGGCCCCTCCTTGGCGGCGTTCGGCGTCGGGGACGCGTTACAGGACCCTAAACTGGAGTTCTTCACCGGCACCACCGCGGTCGGCGGCAACGACAATTGGGGTGGCAGCGCCTCGATCGCCGCCGCCATGGCCGGGGTGGGCGCGTTCCCGTTCGCGCAACCAGATTCCCGCGATGCCGCGATCTCGTTCCCGAGCCTGGCGAGCGGTCCCAATTCGGCACGCATCTACGGGACAGGGGCCGGCCAGGTCCTCGCGGAGCTTTACGACGCCACCCCTTCGTCCCTGTTCACCGCCACCACCCCTCGGCTCGTGAATGTATCCGTGCTCAAGCACCTCGGCTCCGGCGTGACCGCCGGCTTCGTGATCGGCGGCTCCTCCGCGCGGCGCGTGCTGGTGCGCGCGATCGGCCCCACCCTCGCCGCCTTCGGCGTCGACGGCACCGTCGCCGACCCGCGCCTGACGCTCTTCGCCGGCCAGACCGAGCGCGGAGGCAACGACAATTGGGGCGGCGGCTCGTCGCTCGCAGCCGCGTTCAACCAGGTCGGCGCCTTCGCCCTCGCCGCCGATTCGCGCGACGCCGCGCTGCTCGCGACGTTGGAGCCGGGAAATTACACCGTGCAGGTCTCCGGTGTCGGGGGAACCACCGGTGTCGCCCTGATCGAGGTTTACGAGGTGCCTTGACCCGTCCCTCGCGGCATGACCAGCGGAAGAGTCGCGCTT
>JAURJO010000220.1 GCA_030832235.1 Verrucomicrobiota bacterium | reverse complement strand
TCAATATCCCGACTGCGGGAACTTAGCTGATCAGCGTGGAGGAGGAACCGTCGCGGAGGGTTGGCGAGCGACGTGGGGGCAGACGAGATGCCGCGAGAACAGAACCGGTAACAAACCGGGGAGAATCAGCGCTGCACCTACTCCTGCGAGGTCCCAGGGAAGTTTTTTTTCCAGAAAAAGCGCGCCGAATCCCGCGGACGAAATCGCCAGGACAGGGAAGAATGCGGCGCGCAGGTGGGTGCCGTAGGCAAAAAGGAAAGCCACGATCAGTCCGGGCCCGGAAGCATGGATCGGTAGGAGAATAAGCGACAACCCGATCGCGAAGGCGATGGGGGCGTTCATGGCGTCGCGTTCCTTGCAGACCACCGTCTGCAGAAGGGTTGCTCCGCACACGATCAAGCCGCGCAGAGCGAGCGGGAGGTATTTCACGAAGCCCTGCGCGCCTGGCGCGCTCGAGATCGCTTGCATCAGCAGCCAACCGCCGGCGAAGGCGCGTATCAGGTCAAAGCCGTGGGTCCAGAGCTTCAGCGTCCGGCCCCAATAGCCGTTCCAATCTCGCGTCAGGTCGCGGTGGTGAACCCCGCGGCCGTGAAAGACGGCGGACGGCGTGAGCAGCAGGGCGAGGGCACCAAGGAATTTGAGCCAGTCGATGCTCATGGAAGGAAAATCACTGGCGAAGTCTCCCGCGCGCTCCCCATCACGCAAGGACAGAGTCTTTGACAGCCGCGCAGCGCCGCGTGGAACTTGTCCTTCGGGCGGCCGCGTCCGCCAACATCTCCTCTTCGCCATGTCCAACGTCCGCGTGCGCTTCGCGCCCAGTCCCACCGGTTTCTTCCACATCGGCAGCGCCCGCACCGCGCTGTTCAACTGGCTGTACGCGCGTCACACCGGCGGCACGTTCATCCTGCGGATCGAGGACACCGACAAGGAGCGCAACAGCGAGGCGTTCCTCAATCTCATCTATGAGAGCCTCACCTGGCTCGGGCTGAATTGGGATGAGGGTCCACGTTTTGCCGGCAGCGGAGGTGGCGATCGCGGTCCGTACCGGCAAAGCGAGCGCGGCGACGTCTACCGCGAGTACGTGCAGCGTCTGCGCGACTCCGGCCGCGCCTACGAGAAGGACGGCGCCGTCTGGTTCCGACTGGAAGGGGAGCGGTACGAGGTGTTCGACGAGCATCGCAAGAAGACGGTGACGAAGGTGAAGGGGCCGCCGGTCGTGATCGACGACCGCATCCGCGGCCGCGTGGAGCGCGTGGAGGACGAGGACTTCGTGATCGTGCGTTCCGACGGCAATCCGGTGTTCCACCTGGTGAATGTGGTCGATGACATCGCGATGGACGTCACGCACATCATCCGCGGCGAGGACCACCTTTCGAACACGAGCAAGCACGTGCGGTTGTACGAGGGTTTCGGCGTCACCCCGCCGGCCTTTGCCCACATTCCGCTCATCCTGAAGCAGAACGGTCCGGGCAAAATGTCGAAGCGCGACCAGGGAGCGCTGATCGAGGAGTATCAACGCCGCGGTTACCTGCCGGAGGCGCTGGTCAACTTCCTGTGCCTGCTCGGTTGGAACCCGGGCGACGACCGCGAGAAGATGCCGATCGCGGAGATCATCCGCCTCTTCGATCTACCCGGGGTGAACCAGAGCAACGCGCGCTTCGACGACCGCAAGCTGGCGCACATGAACATGGCCTACCTGCTCGAGCAGCCGGCCGACCGCTTCGTGGCGCTGGCGCGCGAGCATCTGACGCGCCGCGAGGAGCCGGCGGCCCGAGCGGCGGTCGCGGCCGACGCCGCGTACTTCCGCGAGGTAGTGCTGCTGTGCCAGCCGAAGCTGAAGGGCGTCGAGGAACTGCCCGCCTACGCCGGCTATTTCTTCACCGAGGATTTCGTCGTCGATCCCAAGGTGCGCGAGAAGGTCTTTGCCAAGGGTGATCCGGCTGCTCGGCTGCGCGAGCTGCGCGCGGAGCTGGCCGCAATGGATTTCTCCCGCGACACTGCGATCGAGGAGTCGATCAAGGCGCTGTCGGCCCGCGGCGGCTTCGGCTTCGGCGACTACCAAGGCGTCGCGCGCCTCGCACTCTCCGGAACCAACGTCGGTCCCAGCATCACGGGAATGATGCGCGTGTTGGGTCGGGAACGCGTCGTCGCCCGTTTCGACCGCCTGCTCGCGGCCTGAGGCCCGTCAGCGGAAGATCGCGATCTCCGCGGCCCGGCCCTCGAGGCGGTGGCCGCGGTACATGCCCGGGGTGTTGAAGGGCAGGGCGACGTTGCCGTGGCGGTCGATCGCGATCACCCCGCCGTCGCCACCGAGCGACCCGACCTTCGCGATCGTCGCGGCGGCCGCCTCCACGAGGGGCGCTCCTTTGTATTCCATCTGCGCCGCAATGTCGCGCGCGACGCCGACGCGGATGAAGTACTCGCCATGGCCTGTGGCGCTGACAGCACAGGTGGCGTTGGCGGCGTAGGTGCCGGCGCCGATGATGGGTGAATCCCCGACGCGCCCGAACTTCTTGTTAGTCATGCCGCCCGTGGAGGTGCCGGCGGCGAGGTTGCCGTTCTTGTCCAGCGCGACGCAGCCGACGGTTCCGTACTTCCTCTCGACGTCGAGGGAGTCGTTCTCGTCGATCGTCGCGAACAGCGGGCCCGCGGGTCCGCCGAGTGCCGCGCGGCGGTTGGCCTGCTCCTTCTCCTTCTGCTGCGCGCGCCGCAGTTCCTCGCGACGGCGCTCGGTTTGGAAGTACTCGTTGGGCACCAGTTCAATCCCGCCCACCTGCTCCGCGAAGCGCTCGGCTCCGGCGCCGGCGAACATCACGTGCGGGGAGCGCTCCATCACGGCGCGCGCGAGGGTGATCGGGTTCTTTACCCGGGAAACCCCGGCGACCGCCCCGGCCCCGAGCGTGCGGCCGTCCATGATCGAGGAGTCGAGCTCGCATTTGCCCTCGGCGTTCAGCACCGCGCCGTGACCGGCGTTGAAGAGCGGGGAGTCCTCCAGCACTCGGATCGCGGCAACCACCGCATCGAGCGCCGGTCCTCCCGCGGCGAGAACGGCATGGCCCGCCTCGAGCGCCCGGCCGAGGTCCGCGCGGTAGCGGACCTCAAGCTCCGGACTGAGCTTGTCGCGGGTGATCACGCCGGCGCCGCCGTGGATCACGAGGCCATAGGAGGGTTTCATCGGAGAAGGGCTGGAAGGTGATTCCGCCGCCGGGCATAGGCCCGCCAGCGCGAGGAGGAGCGCGAAGGGACGAAGGTTCATAGGCAGGTCAAGTCACGGCGCCACGCGGCGACCTACGATCACGAGGTCGCGTTCGACGCCGTCGAGCACCGCCACCCGCGGCAAGTGCGCCCAGCGTTGGAACCCGTACGCGCTGAAGAGGCGCAGGCTGGGTTCGTTGTGACCGAAGATGTAGCCGAGCAGGGTGTGCAACCCGAGCGAAGGCGCGCGATCGAGCGCGGATTGCAGGAGCCGCCGGCCGTGTCCCGCCCGGCGGCAGGCGGGGTCGACGTAGATCGCGATCATCGCCGTGCCGTCGTAGGCGGCGCGGGGGTAAAAGGTGTCGAAACTCAGCCATGCGCGCACGGTGCATGTGGAGTCCGACAAGACCCAAAGCGGCCGCGACGGCTGCTGGTGGGCTGCGAACCATGCACGCCGCGAATCGACCGTCACCGGCTCGAGATCCGCCGTCACCATCCGGCCCGGGATGGTCGCGTTATAGATCGCGACGATCGCCGGCAGGTCAGCCTCGGTAGCATCGCGCAGAATGAAAGCTTCGTCAGCCATGTTTCGCGGCGCAGCGTGGCGAGGTCGGTCGCGAAGGCGAGCCCGCCCCGTGTCTTGTGCGCGGCCCCACTCTTGAATTCAGGCGTGGCGCCGGGGTTGCGCATGGGGCCGCTGGTGCTTCGCTGGAGGGATGTCCGCGCCATCCCAGATCGAGTTCCGCCGCTACCGGCTGCCGTTCCGGGCCCCGGTGCGCACGGCGCACGGGCGTTGGGCCGAGCGCGGGGGAGTGCTGGTGCGCGTCGAACGCCCCGACGGTTCCGTGGGTTTCGGGGAGGCGGCGCCGATTCC
>JAURJO010000028.1 GCA_030832235.1 Verrucomicrobiota bacterium | reverse complement strand
TTCACGCGCCCGCGGCGAGCGCGTTGGCGGTGTTCAGGTGGGCGTCCCCGGTGTATTTTCTCGACTGCTCGTCCGCGTGGTAGCTCGAGCGCACGAGCGGGCCGCTCTCGACGACGCCGATGCCGAGCGCGAGGCCGAGCTGCCGCCAGTGCACGAACTCCTCCGGTGGCGCCCAGCGCGAGACCGGCAGGTGCTGCGGGGTGGGCTGGAGGTACTGGCCGATGGTGAGGATATCGGTGCGGTCGGCCGCGATGTCCCGCAGCGTGCGCTCCACCTCGGCCGGCTCCTCGCCGACGCCGAGCATGAGGCCGGTCTTGGTGACGAAGCCGCGCGACTTGGCGTGGCGAAGCACGGAGCGGGAGCGGTCGTAGCGGGCCTGGACCCGCACGGGTTTCTGCAGGCGCTCCACGGTCTCGAGGTTGTGGTTGAAGATGTCGGGTTTCGCGTCGAGCACGACGTCGACGTGGGCGAGGTTGCCTTTGAAATCGGGCGTGAGCACCTCGATGGCGGTGCCGGGATTGCGGTGCCGGATCGCGCGGATGGTCGCGGCCCAGACGCTCGCGCCGCCGTCGGCCAGTTCGTCGCGCGCGACGCTGGTAATGACGCAATGGCGAAGGTTCATCGTGGCGACGGCCTCCGCGACGCGGGCGGGCTCGCCGAGGTCGAGCTCGGTGGGTCGGCCGGTGGTGATCGCGCAGAACGTGCAGGAGCGCGTGCAGATGTTGCCCAAAATCATCAGCGTGGCCGTCCCGCGGGACCAGCATTCGCCGAGATTGGGGCATTGCGCGCTCTGGCAGACGGTGTGGAGACGGTTTTCCTCCACGAGGCGTCGGGTCGCGAGGTAACCCGGACCACCGGGCAGCCGGGCGCGGAGCCAGGTCGGCTTGCGCGTGGTCGGCGTCGGATCGTGCATGGAGCAAACGCACACGAAGCCCACCCCGGCGCAAGCGGGTTTTCCGCCGTGGTGGTTCCGGCTCAGCGCGCGGCCGTGACGCCGGGCAATCCGCGCCAGAAAGCGGCAGCGAGCAGACCTTTCACTTTCGCCGCCTCCGGTGCGCGGCCGAGTTCGGCCGCGACAGAGGTGACCGTTCCCTGCGCCGATGGGATGCCGCACGGGACGATGCCACTGAAGGGCGTTAGGTCGGGGTCGAGGTTGAGTGCGAAGCCGTGGTACGTGACCCAGCGGCGGGCGGCGACGCCGATCGCGGCGATCTTGCGGGGGCCGATCCAGATGCCGGTGAGGCCGTCGCGGCGCGTGCCGGCGAGGCCGAGTTCCGCAAGGGCGTCGATCACGACCTGTTCGAGGAAACGCAGGTAGGCGTGCAGGTCGCGGCTTCGGGCGAGGGAGACGATCGGGTAGCCGACGATCTGTCCGGGGCCGTGATAGGTGATGTCCCCGCCGCGTCCGGTCTGCTCCAGGCTGATTCCCCGGCGGGCGCGTTCGGCGTCGTCCCACAGCAAATGCGCCGCCGCGCCGGCGCGGAGCCCAAGGGTGTAGACCGGCTCGTGCTCGGTGAACACGAGGGTGTCGCCGGTGTTTCCGGCGATACGAGCCTCAACCAGGGTCAGTTGGCGCGCGGTGGCGTCGGCGTGCCGGGTGCGACCCCAGTCGAGGAAGGTTGGCGTGGACGCTTCCATCGCGGCTCAGCCGGCGGTGAACGCCCAAACGGCTCCGGTGACGGCGGTGGACCCGAGCACCAGCGTGATGCGCTGGCGAAGGCCTTTTGAACCGAGGGCGATCGCGAGACCGGCCTTGAGGAGCGTATTAGCGATGGCGGCGACGGTGACGGCGATGACGGCCGCCGCGACCGGGGTTTCACCGCCCTCGCGCGCCAGCGAGAGGGCAATCGCGTCGAGGTCGGTGAGGCCGGAGACGAAGCTCAGCGGCAGCAGGCCCTCGGTCCAACCTTGGGCGCGGAAGACGCGGACCAGAAAGGCGATCACGGCGTAGAGGCCGGCGAACTTCATCGCGGTGAAGAGCCCCAGTGGGTTGCCGAGCGTCGGGATGTCGCCGGAGCGATGGACGGGCCGGCGGCGGAGCCAGACCCACGCGACGAAGGCGAGTCCAGGTAGCGCCATGAGCGCGAACGGCGGGAGCAGCCCGCGGGCGAGGCTGGGATTGATGATGCCGACCGCGAGCAGCACGCGCGGCAGCATGATCGTGCACGCGGCGACGACGGCGAGGGCGTAGTGCTCCGCGAGGGCGGGGGACTCGCGGCTGCGGCGGCTGAAGGCGAGCGTGCAGGCGGTGCTGGAGGCGAGACCGCCGAAGATGCCGGTGAGCAGAATGCCCGCGCGGGCGCCGAGGATGCGGATCGCCACGTAGCCGGCGAAGCCGAGGCCGGAGATGATCACGACCATCAGCCATGTGGAATAGGGATTGAACGCGCCGAGCGGACCGAGCGGCTGGTTCGGCACGAGCGGCAGGATGACGCCGGTGATGGCGACGAATTGCAGCGTGCCGCGGATGTCGGCCGTGGTGAGTTCGCGGGCCCAGGAGTGGATGGGCTTCTTGGACCCTAGGATCACCATGGTCAGGGCGGCGACCAGCACGGCGGCGCGCGTTTCGTTCCAGGCGACGAGGGCGCCGCAGAGCAACGTGAGCAGCGCCTCGGCGAAGGATGTGCTGCCGGGTGGAGTTCTTCCTGGAGCTCGCGGGAACGGAAGGATCAGGTGCGCGGCGACGCCGAGCATCGCGACGATGAGCACGTAGGGCTCCTCCCGGCCTCCGGTGAAACCCGCGACACATCCGAGCACAGCCCAGAGCGCGTGGGTGCGCAGGCCAGCGAACTCTGTGGTTTCACGCTCGCGCTGGTCACCCCATTGGCGGATGAGGCCAATGAGAGCGCCCAGGCAGGCGCTGACGACGATGGGGGTGAGGAGCTCCGGCATCGGTGTTCAGGCTTTGTCCCCGAACAGGTGCGCGACCCGACCGACGTGGCAAGCGGCCGCCGGATCGGAGGCGATCAGGGCGCGGGCAGCTGGCCGCGCTGGTAGCCTTTGCCGAGGAGCTGGCCGAGGTTGTAGCGCTTGCCCGAGATCTCGATCGCCACGTTTTCCGCCGCGCTGGCCTCGATGAAAAGCGCGCCGGGACGAGGGATGGTCTTGGTCTCTCCGGTGGAGAGCATGCCGCTGAACAGGATTTCCCCCTCGGATTCGTCGGCGTTCTTTTTTCGCACCGTCACTTGGACGGGGTTTTCCGCGACCAGCCCCAGAGTGGGCGCCTTGGCCGGGGCGGTGGCGGCCGCCGGCGGGGGCGTGGCGGGCGTCGGCTTTGAAGTTGGGATCAGCGACTTGATGATCAGCAGGAGGACCAGCGCTCCCGCAGCCGCGGCAGCCCATTTCGCGTAGCGGAAGATAACCGCGGGATCGGGGCCGGTCGGCAACGAGCTGACGGTGCGGGAGCGGGACGTTGACGGGCGCGGAGGCGGGGCAGCCGAGGTGGCTTCCTCGGCGGGGGTGGGGGCGGTTTCGTCTGAAACCGGCGTCGAGGTGGAAACCTCCAGTCGCCCGTAGATCTCACGGTTGTGGCGCGGACGAGCCTCGGGTTTGGCCAGCGACGAGTAGTCCTGGAGGATGCGATCGGCCGGGAGTTTCAGGAAGGCCGCGTACGAGCGGAGAAAGCCGCGGGTGTAAATCTCGGTCAGCCCGATATCAAACTGGTTGCCCTCGAATTTCTGCAGGTAGTCGCCACGGATCTTCGTCGCCTCGGCGGCCTCGCGAAGGGAAAGCCCCTTTTTTTTGCGCGCTTCCTCAAGCCGTTCGCCGATGGTCTGCATGGAGGTTGGTTAGGGGGTTGGCTGTGAAAGGAAAAGGCGGAACTTGGCGCGCGGCGCGGGCCTCACATCGAGTCGAGGTCGACGAGGATCTCGCGCGGGCTGGAGCCGTTCTCCGGCCCGACGATGCCTTTTTCTTCCATGATCTCCATGATGCGGGCGGCGCGATTGTAGCCGATCCGCAGCTTGCGCTGGATCATGGAGGTGCTGGCGCGCTTGGTGGCCTTCAGGACCTCGAGCGCCTCCTGGTACAACTCGCCGTCGTCGCCAAGATCCCCGTCCTCGCCCTCGCCGCCCTCGTCGTTGTCCTCGCGGGCGACGCGGTCGATCTGCTGCTGCACCGACTGGGCGTACTGCGGCGGGCCGTTACGCTTGAGGAACTCCACCATCTCCTGCACCTCCTCGTCGGAGACAAACGCGCCCTGGGCGCGGACGAGCCGCGACGATCCCGGCGGGGAAAACAGCATGTCGCCGCGGCCGATGAGCGTGTCGGCTCCCTTGGTGTCGAGGATGGTGCGGGAGTCGACCTGCGAGGCCACCTGGAACGCGATGCGCGAGGGCAGGTTGGCCTTGATGACGCCGGTGATGACGTTCACCGACGGGCGTTGCGTGGCGATAATGAGGTGGATGCCGGCGGCGCGGGCGAGCTGGGCGAGGCGGGCGATGTTGGTCTCGATCTCGGCGGGCGCGACCATCATGAGGTCGGCGAGCTCGTCGATGATGGCGACAATGTAGGGCAAGCGCTCCGGAATCTCTACCCCGTCGAGCGGATCGAGACCGGCGAGGGCCGGCTGGGCTTCGGGCGGAGGCTGCTCCTCAACGCGTCCCGCCTTCTTGCGATTATTGAAACCGACGATGTTGCGGACGTTGACCTTGGCGAAAATCTGGTAGCGTTGCTCCATCTCCCCGAGCAGCCATTTCAGCGCGGCGGGCACCTTCTTGGGCTCGGTGACCACCGGGATCAGCATGTGCGGCAGTGTGTTGAAGATCTTCAACTCGACGACCTTCGGGTCGACCATGATGAGTCGCAGGTCCTTGGGGCTCTTGGAGTAGAGGATCGAGGCGACGATGGAGTTGATGCAGACCGACTTGCCGGAGCCGGTGGCACCGGCGATCAGCAGATGGGGCATCTTGGCGAGGTCGGAGACCAGCGGTTTGCCCGACACGTCCTTGCCGAGGGCGATGGGGATCTCGGCCTTCAACGAGGCCCAGTCCTCGCTCTCGATCAGCTCGCGCATTCCGACCGGCGTGGGGTTTTGGTTTGGCACCTCGACGCCGACAGCAGCCTTGCCCGGGATCGGGGCGAGGATGCGCACTGACTGGGCGCGCATGCCGAGCGCTATGTTCTTGTCCAGCCCCGAGATTTTTTCGACTCGGACGCCGGCGGCCGGCACGACTTCGTACCGGGTGATGACCGGGCCGACGTGGATCTCGCCGAGGGTGACCTCAACGCCGAATTCGCTGAGGATGCGGAGAAGGTTTTCCGCGTTGCGACGATGCTCCTCCTCAGTACCGGCGATCGATACGCGCACCTGTTCACGCAGGATCTTCACCGGTGGGAACTGGTAGTTCGCATCGTCCGTCTGCGGGACGGAGATCTTGGCAGCCTTTTTGGGTTCCTCGGGTTTGACGATGTTGAGCTCGACCTTGCCCAGGGCACCGACGGCGAGGCCCTTGGTGTCGGTGGCGGTCGCGCCGCCCGCGGGGGCGCCGCTGATGTTCACCTTGGGAGGCGGGGGCGGAGGTTTGGGCGCCTCGACGGCCTTCGGGGCCTCGGGCTCCGGCTTGGGCGCGGCTGTGCGCGTGGCCTTGGCCGGGGTGACCGGGGTGGTGGGCGGTTTCAGGTCCTCGGGCTTGGAGGCGGGTCCGAAGCGGGAGAACGGCCCGTCCACGGAAGCGGGCGGATCGGCGGGCGCCGGGCTGGAGGGCGCCTTCGGTGCGGCGGGAGATTCCGGTGCGGCGGTTTTGGTGGATTCCTTCGGGGCGGCCTTGGCGCGTTCGACTTTCTCGCGGCGGAGGAACTCTTCGCGATCGGCCTTCTGGCGCGCCCGCTCTTCACGCCAGGCAACAAAGCCCGCGATCAACTTCTCCACCTCCGCGCCCACGTCTCGCAGGAAGGCGAAGAGCAGCGAGCCGCAATAAGTGGTGCCAAGGACAATCGCTGCTCCGAACGAGCCGAGAGCAGGCTCGAGCATGTAGTGATAAAGCCCCTTGCCAACGATGCCACCAGGGCCGAGCGGGAACCAGCGTGAGGACCAATCGCGGTCGGTGAACATCGCCGCGAGGCCCGTCGACATCAGCAGAGTGAGGCCCATCGCGATCGCGCGGCCGCGGGTGACCTGCTTCGGAAAGCGGAACGCCAGCACCGCCATCCAGATGAGAAAGCCCGGCACGAACCAGGCGCCGACACCGAAGCCCTTCAGGAGAATCTCAATCGTGAACGCGCCCACGAATCCCGCGGGGTTGGTCGCCGGCGGGGAGGGCACGTGGTCGCCGGGGCTTTGCGCGGGATCGAACGCGACCAGCGCCACGAGCAGGTAGGCGCCGAGGAGCAGGCAGAGCAACGCCACCAGCCAGTTGGGGCCGTAACGCGGGGCCTGATTGGAGGGCACCGGGTTTGGATTTGAACTCTCGGACTTCGGCATTTGTGTCGGCCTCGGCGGCGTCGGAGAATTCGACGGCACCGCATCCGCCGGTCAAACGCAAGCTCCCGCCCCCAATGCGCGAACTTCTTCGCTTCGCTCCGATCTACCAGACGCGCGTCTGGGGCGGCCGCGCGCTCGAGACTTCCCTCGGTCGGGTTCTGCCGCCCGGCGACCCGATTGGTGAAAGTTGGGAAGTCGTCGATCGTTCCGAGGCGCAGTCCGTGGTCGCTGATGGAGCGCTCGCTGGGCAATCCCTGCGTTCCATCTTGCAGAAGCACGCCGCGGACGTGATGGGCCCCGGCTGGCCGGCTGCCCGCCCCTTTCCGATCCTCGTCAAGTGGCTCGATTGTCGCGAGCGCCTCAGCCTCCAGGTTCATCCACCGGCGGCGGTCGCGGGTGAGTTGCGCGGCGAGCCGAAGACGGAGAACTGGTACATCGCGGCCACGACGCCGGGCGCGCGTCTCATCGTCGGCTTGCGGCGGGGGGTGACCCGCGAGCGTTTCACGGCGGCAGCGTCGGCCGGTTCGCTCGGGGAGTGCGTGCACTCGTTCCATGTCGCCGCCGGAGACTCGATTCTTGTCCGCAGCGGTCAGGTTCACGCCATCGACGCCGGCAACCTCATCCTCGAGATCCAGCAAAATTCCGACACCACCTACCGGGTCTATGATTGGGGTCGGCTCGGACTGGATGGCCGCCCTCGGGAAATGCACCTCGCGCAGTCGCTCCGATCGATCGATTGGAATGATTTTGAACCCGTCCCCCTGCGGGCGGCGCCCACGTCGGGAGTGATCGCCGAGTGCCGGGAGTTCCGCATCCGGCGGGTGGTCCTCGATCCCGGGCAACGCTTTCACCTTCGTTCCGGCGAAGGACCGCGTCTGGTGAGCGTGGTCAGCGGAAGCTGCGAGGCTTCGCCGGAGCCGGCGGATTCGCATCGGGTGCTCCGGCTGGTGCGCGGGGACACGGTGCTGGCCCCGTTCGCGGGGGCGTTCACGTTTGCGGCGGAGACCGCGGCGATCGTCTTGGTGACCGAGGCGTTCGTTTCGTGAGCGCCGGCCGCGGGTGCTTTGGAAAATCCCCGAAAACTCGGTTGACACGTCCGGAGCCGGCCGTAGCCATTGACCTCTTTTCGCATGAAGACGTTCCTCGCCAAGAAGGAGACGGTGCAGCCCAAGTGGTATCTTATTGATGCCGCGGGAGTGCCGCTCGGCCGCCTCGCCGTGAAGGCCGCCAATATCATCCGTGGCCGCCATCGCCCGACCTACACTCCCAGCGTGGACACCGGTGACTTCGTGGTCGTCGTGAACGCCGAGAAGGTCGTGCTCACCGGCAAGAAGGAGGAGCAGAACTCCTACATGTTCTTCTCCGGCTTCGTCGGTGGTGAGAGCTATCGCAAGGTCTCCCTGATGCGGGAGCGCCACCCCGAGTTCATCATCGAACACGCGGTCAAGGGCATGCTCCCGAAGAACCGCATCGCGGCGCACATGCTCACCAAGCTCCGCGTGTTCGCCGGCCCGAACCACACCCACGAGGCCAACGCGCCCCAGAAGATCACCGTCCGCTAACCGACCATGAGCGCCACTCCCGCCAACGTCCACCTCGGCACCGGCCGCCGCAAGACCTCCACCGCCCGCGTGCGGATCACCGAGGGCTCCGGCAAGCTGACCGTCAACGGTCGCTCCTTCGACGACTACTTCTCCCACGACAACTTCGCCAAGCAGGCCTACGCGCCGCTGCTCACGGTGGAGATGCGTGAGAAGATCGACGTCACGGCCAACGTCGCCGGCGGCGGCGTCGCCGGCCAGGCTGGCGCCGTGGCGCACGGGATCGCCCGCGCGCTCCAGAAGCTCAACGCCGAGCTCCGTTCGAAGCTCAAGAAGGCGGGCCACCTCCGTCGCGACCCGCGCGAGAAGGAACGCAAGAAGGCCGGCCAGCCCGGCGCCCGCAAGCGCTTCCAGTTCTCGAAGCGCTGATCCGGCGTCTTTCCTTTCCAACGCCGTCCCGATTCGGGACGGCGTTTTTGTTTACCAAGCCGGCGCCGCTCGGAATGCGGCCTTGTGCCCGGCGTGGTCCGCGTTTCCCTTTTCCTTTCACGCCATGATCGCCCCCGAGACCTTCAGCCACATCGAGAACATCAAGAAGCGCGCCGGACACCTGTGGAGGTTTCTTTGACTGCGATCAAAAGCAGCGGGAGATCGAGGCCATGGAGGCCGAGATGGGCCAGCCCACCTTCTGGGACAACAACGAGCGCGCGCAGCGGCACATCGCGAAGCTCAACGGCCTGAAGAAGGCCGTGCTCCCCGTCGTCGCCTTCCAGCGTAAGGTCGATGACGTCGGGGTGATGGTGGAGTTGGTGGAGGCCGAGACCGGCGCCGCGCATGACGCCGCCGCCGCTGATCTGGCCGGCCAGGTCGAGGCGATGGTGACCGAGCTGGACGCGCTCGAGATCGCCTCGTTTCTCACGGGGCAGTTCGACCGCAACAACGCCTTCCTCTCCATCCAGGCCGGCGCGGGCGGCACCGAGTCCTGCGACTGGGCCGACATGCTTTTCCGCATGTACTCACGGTGGGCGGAGCGCCGCGGTTTCTCGATCGAGGTGCAGGACGTGCAGGTCGGCGACCAGGCCGGCATCACCAAGGCCACCCTGCTCCTCAAGGGTGAGAACGCCTACGGTTTCGCCAAGGCCGAGCGCGGCGTGCACCGCCTCGTGCGCATCAGCCCCTTCGACGCCAACAAGCGCCGCCATACCTCGTTCTGCGCGGTCGACGTGATCGCGGAGATCAACGAGGAGATCAACATCGAGGTCCCCGAAGCCGAGATCCGCGTCGATGTCTACCGGTCCTCGGGCAAGGGCGGCCAGGGCGTGAACACGACCGACTCGGCGGTGCGCATCACGCACCTGCCGACCGGCATCGTCGTGGTCTGCCAGAACGAGCGTTCCCAGATCAAGAACCGTGCCAGCGCCATGAGCGTGCTGAAGGCCCGCTTGTATGAGAAAAAGCAGGACGAGCAGCGCGCCGAGATGGACAAGTTCTACGGCGAGAAGGGTGAAATCGGCTGGGGCAGCCAGATCCGCAGCTACGTGCTCCAACCCTACCAGATGGTGAAGGACCTTCGGACGGGCATCAGCACCAGCGACACGCAGGGTGTGCTCGACGGCGACCTCGACCGGTTTGTCAACGCGTGGCTCCGCGCCGGCTGCCCGCGGCACCGCAACAAGGATATCCAGATGGAGGAGTGACCGCCTCGCCGGTCCCGCCTGCCCTCCGCCATGCCGCTGCCCCACGAGACGATCCGCTCGGCCCTCGCGGCGCAGCCGTTGTTCGAGGATAAGACCTGGCAGCTCTCGCCGGACGCGTGGCCTTTGGACGCCGCGCAGGTGGCGAACCTGCGGGCGATCGGCGCCGCATGCCTGGAGTTCCACCAGGCGCTGGAGACGCTGTACCTCCGTTCCGCCGCCGGGAAAAACCTGCTGCGCAACAAGCCGCTGCTGGCGCCGTGGGTCGCCGAATACCTCGACCGCGGGAAGCCCGCCGCCCTGATCGCCCACGCGCGGGATCCCCGTAACCGCGGGGCGTTGCCGCCCGTTTTGCGGCCCGACCTGCTGCTTACCGAGGAGGGATTCGTGCTTACCGAGCTCGATTCCGTTCCCGGCGGCATCGGGCTCACCGCTTTCCTGAACCGCCTCTACTCGGCGGAGTCGGGGGTAAACGTGCTTGGCGCCGGGGATCGGATGATCCTGGATTTCCACACGGCGCTGGCGGCGTTGCGGCCCAAGGAGCGCAACCCGGTGATCGCCCTCGTGGTAAGCGACGAAGCCGCGACCTACCGGCCCGAAATGCGGTGGTTGGCGCAGGAACTGCAGCTGCGGGGAAAACGTGTCTACTGCCTCGAGCCCGGCGATATCTTCCCGCTCGAGAACTCGCTCTGCTTCGACATCGAGGGAAATCCCGAGAAGATCGACGTGCTTTACCGGTTCTTCGAGCTGTTCGATCTGGAGAACATCCGCACCCAGCCGTTCATCCTCGAGGCTTGGGCCGCCGGCGAGGTGGCGATCGCCCCGCCGATGAGGCATTTTCAGGAGGAGAAGCTCGCGCTCGCCCTTTTCCATCACCACCTGCTGCGCGATTATTGGACGGAGGTTCTCAGTGCCGGCGCGCTGGAGCTGCTTCGCAATTTGATCCCCCCATCCTGGATCATGGATCCCGCGCCACTTCCTCCGGGGGCGGTGCTCGACGGACCCCGGATTGGAGGTCGTTCGCTCAACGACTGGCGTGATCTCGCCGGCGCCTCACAGCGGGAGCGGGACCTCATCATCAAGATCAGTGGCTACCACGAGACGGCCTGGGGGGCCCGCAGCGTGGTGCTCGGCAGCGACTGCTCGCGTGAGGAGTGGCAGGCCGGGGTCGATCGCGCCGTAGCGTTCGCCGCCACGAATCTGCACGTCCTCCAACCCTACCGTAAGCCCCGGCGGATCGAACACCAAGTTTACGAGTCGGCCTCCGCCGCCGGAATTTCCCCCGTGGCACGCGTCGTGCCCGGCCGGTTGCGGCTTTGTCCGTACTATTTCGTGGTTGGCGCCGAGGCGCGGCTGGGCGGTGCGCTCGCGACGTTTTGTCCGCCCGACAAGAAGATCATCCACGGCATGCAGGATGCCGCATTGCTTCCCTGCCGGTGTCAGGCGTAAGGCTTGGTGCGTGGTTCCGTCTGGCGGAGCACCCCGTAAAACCCTTCCACCACGGTTCTGCACACCTCGGTGGCCCTTGCGTTGGCGGCGGCGGGCCGGTTCGGGGGAGATCCGGGCTCAGACTCAGGACCTGTCCACCTTGCGTGCGAGTGCCGATCTGGGTGACGCGGCGGCGCTGACGGCCCTCAGGGGCGCGCTGCTCCCGGGCAGGAAATCTACGACGCCAACCGCCAGGTCTTGAAGGGCGAGAACAGCCTGCGTCCCGGCCAGCGCCTGCGGATCCCGTAACCCGCCGGACCGCCGGTTACTTCTTCGCGTGGTCGCGGGCGTGATGCTCGGCGAGCAGATCGTGGCCGAAGTCGCCCTTGAAGTCCCGCACCACGGTGTGCACGTGGTTGAAGTTGTTCTGGAAGTTATCGAACTCGATCAGGAAGGTTGGCCCTTGGATGCGGTAGTAACGGCCCTTGGTCCGGTCGACCGGTCCGGCCCACGCGAACGTCAGTTTGTCGAGGCCCGCGGCCGCGATCTTCCCGAAAGTCTCCTCCGCCAGTTCGGGCCGCCAGCGCGCGAGGTAGAGTTTCACCAGCGCTTCCAGGCGGGTACGTTGGGCGGGATTCAACCGGGTCGCCGGAATTCCGGCCGGTGACAATGGATCGACGCGTTTGCTGTTGGTGGTGACGATTTCCTTTAGCGGGTCTGCGGCGATCACCGCCGCGCGGCGCTGCTCGGCGTCAAGGGACTCGATGAAGGCGAATCCGGCGTCCTCCTCCTCGGCGAGCACGCGTTCGCCGCGCCGCGGGCCGGAGCGCACCTCGGCCGGGTTTGTGCCCATGAACGACGGCGTGAAGAACACGTGTTTTCCGTCCACGACGGTGAAATTGAAGGACAGGTGGTGGCCCTCGAAGCGCCAGCCCCACGAG
>JAURJO010000219.1 GCA_030832235.1 Verrucomicrobiota bacterium | reverse complement strand
CGTCGAGGAGTCCGAGGATCGCGGCTACGCCGCCACGTCGACGCTCGCCGGCACGCGCCTGCGGACGGAACTGCGCGACGTCGGCGCGGCGATCTCGGTCGTCACGGCGCAGTTTCTCGCCGACACCGCGTCGACCAACGTCCGCGACCTGCTCGTCTACACGACCAACACCGAGGCGGGTGGGTTCGAGGGTAACTTCTCGGGCGTCGACACCGGCAACCGTTTCTCGAGCGCCGAATCGACTTTGCAGAACCCGCAGAACTCGACGCGCGTGCGCGGCCTCGCGGGGGCGGACCTGACCCGCGACTTCTTCCTCACGAACATCCCGATGGACTCGTACAACACCGAGCGGGTGGACATCTCGCGCGGCGCGAACGCGATCCTCTTCGGTCTCGGGAGCCCGGCGGGCATCATCAATAACCAGCTGAAGTCGGCCAATCTCCGGAAGAACACCGTCTCGTTCCAGTCGGCGTTCGGGCGCTTCGGTTCGCACCGCGAGGTGCTGGACGTGAACCAGCAGATCGTGCGGGACACGATCGGTCTGCGCGTGATCGCGCTGAACAAGTCCGAACAGTACCGGCAGGAGCCGGCCTACGAGGACGACCGCCGGATCTTCACGGCACTGAAGTGGGAGCCCCGCCTCGTGCGTGGCGGCCTCACGCAGCTGCAGGTGAGCTACGAGGGCGGCGGCACGATCTCGAACCGCCCGCGCCCGACCCCGCCGCAGGATGGCCTCTCGGTCTGGTATAACGTTCTCAACAAGGTCGCGGTCGACCCCACCGTGCCGACCTCGGTGACGAACAACCCGTTTCTCTTCGCGCACCTCGGCGCGCCGGGCCGCTGGTTCGGGCAGGTCGGTGCGGTGTTCACCGACCCGGCCTCGTCGGCGCAGGGCGGCAACGGTGTGCCACCGTTCATGATCACACGCGGCGGCGTGCCGTTCACGCAGTGGTTCGCGGTGGGGGCTTACGCGGCGCAGGGCACGAGCCCGAACTTCTTCCTCAACCAGCAGTTCGCGCCGGCGGGCCAGGCGTATGCGGGCTTGTGGCGTTACCAGGAGCTGCGCGATCCCTCGGTCTTCAATTTCTACGACACGCTGCTGGACGGCCCGAACAAGCGGGAGAATTCCGATTTTCGCGCGCTCAACGCGGTGTTCCGCCAGACCTTTCTGCGCGATCAACTGGGCTTCGAGTTCGCCTACGACCGGCAGACCCACAACCGCGACAACTTCGGCATGTTCGGCTACGATGCCTACACGCTCTTCGTCGACATCAACTCAAAGCTCGTCGACGGCTCGCCCAACCCGAACTTCGGCCGGCCGTACGTCGCGTCCGACTCGATCGGCAACAACTTCGTCGAGACGCGCCGCGAGGCGAAGCGCGCCACCGCCTATTTCACGCTGGATTTCCGGCGGCGCGACGGGCTGCTGCGCCACCTCGGGCGGCACGTGTTCACCGGCACCTACACCAACCAGTTCAACTCGACGTTCTACCGCACGATCAACGGCTACTCCTACGGCCTCGACCTGAACGTGTACGCGAACAACCCCACGGCGACCACCTATCCGTCCTACGCCGCGATCCACTACCTCGGGCCCTCGATCGCGAACCTTAGTTCGCCCGCCGGCGCCAATATCTCCGGCATCACCGCCGAACACATCCCGCAGTCCAGCGGCACCGCCCTCGTGTTCGACGCGCGCGTGAACCGCATGGTGCGCGTGCCCGTCTCGGTGATCACCGCGAGCGAACGCGACATCAGCAAGCTGTACGCCGGCGCCTCGAAGAACGCTAACACCACCAAGAGCGCCTCGGCCATCTGGCAGGGTTACCTTTTCTCCGACAAGCTCGTGGGTTTGGTCGGCGTGCGGCAGGACGAATTTGACCTGCGTGACGCGGGTCCGGCGCGGCTCGCGTCGGGCACCGGCGAGACCGATCCCTACAACCCCGCCTGGACGCTGCCGGCGCAGCCCTCGATCTACGCGAAGGACAGCACGGTCAGCTGGAGCGGCGTCCTGCATGCGCCCGACTGGCTGAAGCGCTGGCTGCCGCGCGGCACGGATTTGAGCGTGTCGTACAACGAGGCGCAGAACTTTCGTCCGTCCTCGACGATCGCCGACGTCTACGGCCGGCCGTTCGCGCCGCCCGCGGGCCGCACGAAGGACGCCGGGCTCACGATCTCGGCGCTCGAGCGGAAGTTCACGCTGCGGGTGAATAAGTACCGCACGACGCAGACCAACGACAGCGCGACCTTCTACAACACCTTCTGGCCCGGCAACGACGTGGTGCGCGCGATGAACGGCATGCGGCAGGCCAACGTGAGCGAGGTCGTGATCAACCGCTGGTTCGGCTTCTCGCCCAACGACCCGCGCTACCTGCCGTTGCGCGCCGGTCTCACGGACCCGGCGCAGGCCAACAACCTGAACCCCGGTCTCACCGCCGCGGAGACCGCCTTCCGCAACACCTGGTTCACGCAGCGCACGCGCGAGGAGTGGCTCAGACCGGTGGATCCGCTGCTCGCGCAGACGTGGAACTTTACGCAGGCCGCCAACGGCGGAAACTGGAGCGCCACCCGGCCGCCGAACGTCGGTAACGTGGCCGACACGGTTTCGGAGGGCTGGGAGTTCGAAGGCACGTTCAACCCGACGAGCAACTGGCGCATCAGCTTCAACGCTGCGCGTCAGGAAGCGCAGCGGGCCAACGTTGGCGCCGACTTCACCGAGTTTGTGAAGCGCAACCTGCCTTTGTGGAAGGATGGCAACGGCCAGCTCGCGACCAACATCCGGCAGATGGAGGGACTCGAGGACATCACCTACTTCGGCTCGTTCGGCAGCTCACAGCTCGGGAATCTGGCCATCATCAACATGTACGTGCCGTACCTGAACGCCCTGGCGTCCAACGGATCGCCCGTGCAGGAGCTGCGCCGCTGGCGATTCAACGCCGTCACGAATTACGACTTCCGCACGGGTCGTCTGAAAGGATGGAGCGTCGGTGGCGCGGCGCGCTGGCAGGACCGCGTGGCGATCGGTTTCCCGCCGAAGCGCAACGAGGCGGGCGCGTGGGTTTACGATGTGACGAAGCCGTT
>JAURJO010000218.1 GCA_030832235.1 Verrucomicrobiota bacterium | reverse complement strand
GTCGGCACCGCCAGCTGGCGCGTCTGCCCGTCGAGCTCCGTCCGGGCACGCAGGCGCGGCAGCAGGCCGGCCGCCGCCCCAACCAAACAGAGCAACGCACCGGCGGCCGCGACACGACCCAGGGCCAACGGACGGGCCGGAATTGAGGACGCGGACTCAGGGGATTCGGAGGAGCTCATGGCGGACGAGGTTCAGGCGTGGGCGGAGTCGCGGCGGCGGTGCAGCAGCCGAAAGGCGACCGGCACCAGAAAGAGGGTAGCGAAGGTGGCCGCGGCCAGTCCGCCGATCACGGCGCGACCCAGCGGGGCGTTCTGCTCACCACCCTCGCCAAGACCCAAGGCGACGGGCAGCATGCCGATGATCATCGCGGCGGCGGTCATGAGAACCGGCCGCAGCCGGCCCGAGCCGGCCTCAAGCGCGGCGGCAAAGGCGTCCGGCGCGGCGCGGAACCGGTCGCGCGCGAAGCTCACGACGAGCACGGAGTTGGCGGTGGCGACGCCGAGGCTCATGATCGCACCCATCAGCGCCGGGACGCTCACAGTGGTAAGCGACAGGTGCAGCGCCCAGACCACCCCGGCGAGGGCCACAGGCAGCGCCGTGATGATGATGAACGGGTCGAGCCAGCTCTGGAAGTTCACCACGAGCAGCAGGTAGATGAGCAGCACCGCCACGAGGAGGCCGACCCCCAGCCCGGTGAAGCTCGACCGCATCGTCGCCGCCTGGCCGCGCACCATGATGAAGCTGCCCCGCGGGAGCGCCTTGCCCGCCCGTTCGACCAGCGGCTCGATGTCGGACAGCACCCCGCCGAGGTCGCGTCCGCTCACGCCACCGAAGATATCGATCACCGGGGTGACATTGTAGTGCGAGAGCACCGGCGGCCCCTGCGTGCGCTCGAAGGTCGCGAGGTTGGCGAGCACCTGCCCGTCGCCGTCGCCCGGCCGGCTCGCGCTCACCGGAATCGCCCCCACCGCCTCCAGTGAATCGACGGCTCGCTCGGGGGCGCGGACATTGACAAGATACTGGATGCCTGCCTGCGGGTTAAGCCAATAGCCCGGCTGGACTTGTCCGCTGCCGCTCAGGGCGACGAGCACCGAGTTGGCGACGTCGCGTTCGGTGAGCCCGATCTCACTCGCCTTCAGCCGGTCGACGGCGAGCCGCAGCTTCGGCTGGTCGGCCGGCTGCTGCACCCGCACGTCAACCGCCCCCGGCACGCGGCGGATCTCGGCGGCGAGCCGCGCCGCGAGCGCACGGTTTCCCTCGAGGTCACGACCGGCGATCTGGATATTGAACGGGGCGGGCAGCCCGAAGTTGAGCGTCTGGCTGACGATGTCGCCCGGCAGAAAATAAAACGTCGTGCCGGGAAACTCACGGTTCAGCCGCAGGCGGAGCCGGCGGACGTGGCCGGCGGTCGGCGAGTGCCCGTGGCGGAGGGCAACCAGGATGTCGGCGTCGCCCGTGCCGATCAGGCCGCTGTTGCTGTAGCTGAGCGCGATGCCGGAAGTCGGGATGCCGATGTTATCGAGCATACCCGCGAACTCGGCCGCCGGAATCTCCTCGCGGATGACGCGCTCGACCTCGTCGACCAACCGCACGGTCTCC
Organism: Verrucomicrobiota bacterium; assembly: GCA_030832235.1. Classification (GTDB taxonomy): domain Bacteria; phylum Verrucomicrobiota; class Verrucomicrobiia; order Opitutales; family Opitutaceae; genus ER46. Next base: position 4,161 of record JAURJO010000218.1, on the reverse strand, counting down.
TCGATGCGCGTGCCGGAACGCGCCCGCAGGTGGAGCCGGAACTGGCCGGCGTCGACCTCGGGAAAGAAGTCCTGCCCGAGCTGCGGAACGAGGGCGAGGGTGCCCGCGCAGAAGACGACGAACAGAGCCGCCACCGCCCGCGGCCGAACGAGCAATCCGGCGAGCGTGGCGCGATAGCCTCCGCGCAGGCGGGCGAACCAGGACTCGAATCCACGGTGCAAGGCGGCGAACGGCCGCCGCCACCCCACCGGCGCGCCCTCGGACGCGCCATGAGCGGGACCACCGCGGTGGAACCACAGGACGAGCGTGGGCACCAGCGTGCGCGAAAGGACGTAGCTCGCGAGCATCGCGAAGACGACCGCCTCGGCCAGCGGTACGAATAGGTGGCGCGCCACGCCCCCGAGGAAGAACATCGGCACGAACACGATGCAGATGCAGAGCGTGGAGACGAAGGCCGGCAGCGCGATCTCCTGCGCGCCATCGAGGATCGCCGCTTCCAGCGGTTTACCCGCGGAAAGGTGGCGGTGGATATTCTCGATCGCGACCGTGGCGTCGTCCACCAGGATGCCGACCGCCAGCGCCAGCCCGCCAAGGGTCATCAGGTTGATCGTCTCTCCCAGCGCGCTGAGAATCGCCAGCGAGGCCAGCACGGAGAGCGGGATCGACAACGCGATGATCAGCGTGCCGCGCCAGGAACCTAGGAAGAGCAGGATCATCAACGCGGTCAGCGCCGCCGCGATCACTCCCTCGCGCACCACATCCCGCACCGCCGCACGCACGAACAGCGACTGGTCGGCGAACTCGCTCACCTCCACTCCGGGCGGCAACCCCGCGAGGATGCGGGGCATGGCCGCCTTGACCCGTGCCACCACGTCGAGGGTCGAGGCCGAGCCGCTCTTAAGGATCGTGAGCAACGCTCCCCGCACGCCGTCCCGGCGCACGATATTCTGCTGCGGCACAGAGCCGTCCCGCACTTGCGCGACATCGCGTACCGTGATGGTCGCGCCGTTGACCGTACGGACCGGCAGGTTGTTCAGCTCCTCGACCGCGCGCGGGCTGGCGTTGAGCTCCACATCGATCTCGGAGGATCCGATCTTCACCGTGCCCGACGGCAGCACGAGGTTTTGGGCACTGAACGCGCTCACGACATCCTGCGGCGAGAGGTTGCGCGCCTTCAGCGCGGCGAGATCGAGATCGACGCAGATGAGACGGGTCTTGCCGCCATAAGGCCAGGGCACGGCCGCGCCCTGCACCGTGGCCAGGCCGACGCGGATCTGATTCTGGCTGAGGTCGTAGATCTCCTGCTCGGAGAGCCGCCCGCTGCTAATTGCGTACTGCAGGATGGGGACGGTCGACGCGTTGTACCGGATGATCAGCGGTGGAGTCTGCCCGGGGGGCAGCTGGCGAAGGATTGTCTGCGCGATCGCCGTAATCTGGGCGACACCCGCATCCACCGAGGCGCCGGGCTGCAGGAAAACCTTGATGACACCCACGCCATTGTACGCGTTCGACTCGATGTGCTCGATGTCGTTGACGCTGGCGCTCATCGAGCGCTCGTGATTGTAGAGGATCCGCTGCTCGATCTCCTGCGCGCTCAACCCCGCGTACTGCCACACCACACTGATGACGGGGATGTTGATCGCCGGAAAGATGTCAGTCGGCGTGCGCAGCAGGATGAAAGGCGACAACAGCACCAGCACGAGCGCCGCGACCACAAAGGTGTAGGGCCGGCGCAGGGCGAGACGGACGATCCACATGGCTAGGCTCAGCGCCGGAGGCGCGCGGCGGGGCGGGGTGACATCTCCCTGCATCCAAGCGAGGGCCACGGGCTTTTGGCGAGACTGGTCATGCTTCGGGACAGACGCTGGAGGGATCTCCAGGGTCACAGCGGATTCGCCACCTTTGAAGGGGAAACGCTTGCCGGCGATTTCGGCAGGAAGCAGGAATCATCCCGCGCCAAGTTCGACTGCCGTCAACCCGCGCACCCCAACCATGAACCACCCCGTTCGCCGGTCCGCCGGTTTGCTTCGTTTCTTCGTGACCGCCTTCGCCGCGGCTCTCCTCGCCCTCGCCTCCGCCGCAGCCCAATCCGCCGCCGACGGCGTCATCACCGGCCGCGTCCTCGGCGAGACGAGTGGGCAGTACCTCAATAACGCGCGGGTCGCCGTGCGTGGGACCGGGCTGGTGGCGTTCACAGACGAGACCGGCTCGTTCCGCCTCGACGGCGTGCCACGCGCGGAAGTCACGCTTGACGTCTTCTACACGGGCACGGCCCCGCAGCAGGTAGCAGTCGACCTGCGCGCTGCCCGCACCGCCGAACGCGACATCCGTCTCGCCGGCGCGGGCCGCCCCGCCGACGACCGCGGGGTCGTGAAGCTGGAATCGCTCGTCGTCTCCTCCTCGCGCGAGATGGACGGCGCCGCGCTCGCGATCAACGAGCAGCGCTTCGCGGCGAACATCGTCAACGTGGTCGCGGCCGACGAGTTCGGCATCGTGCCCGACGGCAACATCGGCGAGTTCCTGAAGATGCTGCCGGGAATCACGATGGATTACCGCGGCGGCGACCCGCGGGAGATCTCGATGAACGGCGTGCCGTCGTCATACGTGCCCGTGACAATCGGCGGCTTCAGCCTGGCGACCTCCGAGACCTCGGGCACGGGCCGCAACGTCGAGTTGAACGCGGTCTCGATCAACAACATGTCCCGCGTCGAAGCGATGCACTCGCCCACGCCGGAGTCGCCCGGCTCGGCGCTGGCCGGCTCGGTGAATATGGTGCCACGCAGCGCATTCGAACGCGCGCGGCCGCAGTTCAGCGGCAGCGTGTACCTCGCGATGCGCGACAGCACGAAGGAGTTCCACCGCTCGACCGGGCCGCAGAAGGACCCAACGTTCAAGGTGCGGCCGGGTTTCGAGTTCTCATGGGTCGTGCCGGTGAACAAGCGCTTCGGCTTCACGGTCTCGGGTGGCGCGTCGACGCTTTACACCGAGGGACCGCTTCTCACCAACACCTGGCGCGGCGCCGGCGCGGCCACCAACGGCGGCACGCTGCCCGACACCACGACCGACAACCCCTATCTCACCGACTTCCTCGTGCGCACCGAATCGAAGATCGCCGACCGCTCCTCGTTCGCGACGACGCTCGACTACCGGATCGGCGCCGCCAGCCGCGTCTCATTCTCGTTCCAGCACGGCACCTTCCACACCAACTACAACCAGCGCTCGCTCACGTTCATCGTGAACCGGGTGCTGCCGGGCGACTTCTCGCCGGCCTTCACCCGCGGCTTCCCCGGCGCCGGCGAGGTGCGCGTGTCCAACGGCGGCAACCATCGTTACAGCCGCACCACCATGCCGACCCTTTCCTTCCGCCACGACGGGCCCGTGTGGCGTGCCGAAGCCGGCCTCGGCGTCTCGGAAGCCCAGAACCGCTTCCGCAACGTCGACAAGGACCGCTTCGCCTCGACCCTTGCGCGGCGGACCGGCGTAACGGTCTCCTTCGCCGACATCTTCTACCTGCGGCCCAACCGTATCACGGTCACCGACGGGGTGACGGGCGCGCCCGTCGACCCGTACAACATCAACACCTACGCGCTCAGCACGGCCGGCGCCTCGCCGCAGACCTCGCGCAACGTCCAGGAGACCGCGTTCGCCAATGTGCGCCGGACGTTTGGCGGCGCCGTGCCACTCACGTTGAAATCCGGCTTCGATGTGCGCCGCTCCCGCACCGACAACCGCACGGTTAATTACTCCTACAACTTCGTCGGCGCCGACGGCCGCGCGAGCACCACGCCGGTCGGCAGCGATGACGGCGCGGGGGTGGTTTACGACCCGTACTTCTTCCAGCGCGCCGGCCTGTTCGGGATCCCGCGTGTGCAATGGGTGAGCAACGAGGCGACGCTCGACCTGCTCCGCGCCAAACCCGCGTACTTCACCGGCGACGACAACACCGTCTACCGCTCCGGTATCAACAGCTCGAAGCTGTCGCTCGAGACCATCTCGTCCGCCTACCTCCGCGGCGACCTCGCCCTGCTTGACCGCCGCTTGAAGCTCACCGGCGGCGTGCGCGCCGAGCAGACCAACATCGACGCCCGCGGGCCGCTCAACGACCCGACGCGCAATTACCAGCGCGACGCCGCCGGTAAGGTCATTCTAGGCGCCAATGGT
>JAURJO010000217.1 GCA_030832235.1 Verrucomicrobiota bacterium | reverse complement strand
TGGGGCGAGGAGGCGTTCGCGAAGTGACATCTTTTGACTGGGCGGGCCCGCTCCTGCGGCGTCCGCGTTTGGTGTTGGCGCAAGGAAACGCCGGCGGTACGGTACGAGCGATGAAAATCGTGCACGTCGCGAGCGAGTTGTTCCCGTACGTGAAGACCGGCGGCCTCGCGGACGCGGTCGCGGCGCTGGCCGGCGCGCTGGCCGACCGCGGGCATGAGGTCGCGGTTTACCTGCCCGGCTACCGGGTGGTCTTGGAGCACAAGGACGCCGCGGGGGCGGAGCGCACGCACCGCCTGAAGGTGGAGCAGGGCACGGACTTCCTGTCGGGCGAAGTCAGGGTTTTCTCGCCGCGGCCGGGTGTCACGGTCCATCTCGTGTGCCGCGAGGAGTTCTTCGACCGGCGCGGGGCCTACGGCAACGGTGAGCGCGACTATGAGGACAACGCGGAGCGCTTCATCTTCTTCTCCAAGGCGGTGGTGGAGTCGCTCCGGCTCGCTGAAGCCGGGGCCGACATCGTGCACTGTCACGACTGGCAGGCGTCGCTCGTCCCCGTGCTGCTGCGGCAGGCGGAGCGCCGCCACGGCGTGACGCTCGCGCTGAAGACCGTCTTCACCATCCACAACATCGCCTACCAAGGGGTCTTCCCTTCGCGCACCTTCGCCCGCACCAACCTTCCCGAGGAGGTAAACCAGATCGACGGGATCGAGTACTACTCGCAGATCAACCTGATGAAGGGCGGCATCCTCTTCGCGGACCGCGTGACGACGGTGAGCCCGCGGTACGCGCAGGAGATCCAGACGCCGGAGTTCGGTTGCGGGCTCGACGGCGTGGTGCAGACCCGCGCGGACGACCTCGTGGGGCTGATCAACGGCGTGGACTCGGCGATCTGGAACCCGGCGACGGACGAACTGCTGCCCGCCCGCTATTCGCCGCAGAACATGGCGGGCAAGAAGGTGTGCCGCACGGAACTGCTGAAGCGCTGCGGTTTCGGCGCGGGGTTCAAGGGGCCGGTCTTCGGGGTCGTGGCGAGGCTCGCGGCCCAGAAGGGCATCGACCTGATCCTCGCCAACCGCGACTTCTTCCAGTCCAACGACGTGCGGCTGGTGATCCTCGGGTCGGGCGAACGTCGGCTGGAGGACGAAGTCCGCGCCTTCGTGCGCGAGGCTCCGGCCAAGGTTCATTTTTCGCCGCGGCTCGATGAGGCGATGAGCCATCTGATCGAGGCCGGCTGCGACTTCTTCCTGATGCCCTCGGTCTTCGAGCCTTGCGGCCTTAACCAGATGTACTCGCAGGTCTACGGAACGGTGCCCGTGGCGAGCCGCGTGGGCGGACTCGTCGACACCGTGATTGATGCGGATGAGGACCCGATCCGCGGCACGGGGCTGATGTGTGAACCCACCACGTCGGGCCTGCTGGATGCATTGCAGAGGGCGCTGGCGCTGTTCGCCGACGCCCCGCGCCATGCTCAGGTGCAGCAGCGGGGGATGGCGCGGGATTTCAGTTGGAAGGCCGCGGCCGAGGCCTACGACCGGCTCTATCTCGAGTCCCTCTGACGTCGGGCGGCCGGCTCACCACCGGACCTGCGCCGGGAAGAATTCACGGATCAGGTCTTCGTAGTAGGGACGGAGCTTGGCGACGTCGGGCGCCTCGTGGCTCTTCGTGTAAAGGTCGTAGGTGTTGAACTTGAGGACCCACTGCTTCATCGAGCGGTCCTTCTCGGTGGCGAACTGGTCGTAGGCTCCCTCGCGGTGCCACGGGTAGAAGCTGTGGTACCGCAGCATGTAGAGTCCCTCCTCGGGCAGGTAGTCCTTGCACACCTGGTAGATGTACTCGTCGTGCCCCCATGACAGCGCGACCTTGTCGAGCCCGCAGCCGGGTTCGTAGATCCCGTTCGGGGTCTGGAAGCGCGGGTTGTTGGCGTCGGGGTTGGCGGCGAAGAACGCGGGGAACACGTTCCTCGGCGAGAATGCGCAGCCGGTTGCGAACGTGTCTCCCACCACCGCCCACTGCGGCTCTCCCCAGAGGCAGAGGATCTTGCCGAGGTCGTGCACCAGCCCGGTGAGGATCATCCAACGCGGCTGGCCGTCGCGGCGCATCGCCTCGGCGGTCTGCAGCAGGTGCTGGAGCTGGGAAAGGTCGGTGTCGGGGTCGGAGTCGTCGATCAGCTGGTTCAGGTACTCCATCGCTTCCCAGACGCTCATCCGCATCCGGTTCAGGCCGAGGTATTCCTTCCGCTTCGCCTGCACGAAGTCGTAGGTCTGGTGGGTATGGTTGAGGCGGTAGAACTCGCGCACGCTCGGCCGGGCCTCGGCCTCGTATTGCCGGAACTCTTCCTTCTTCTTGTCAGCCGCCACGCCGACCGGCGGCGGACGACGCCCTTCCGCGGCGGGCGCGGGCGCCGGCTCGGGATAGCGGGCCTTCAGGAAGTCCTCCCACTCGTCCATGCTGGCGAGCGGCTTCTGGCTGGTCTCGGGCAGGTTTGATTTCATGGAAAGGTCGATTTCGCCCGGCGCGGGCGCGTCGGAAGTAGCGCCGGACCCCGTCTCGGCGCAAGTCGGAGTTGGCGGGGCAATTCGCGGTTGACGGACCCTTGTGGGAAACGGACTTTCCGCTCGCTGCCCCGATGTGCGGTTTCCTCATCCCCACCAAGGTAGCCCCCAGCGCTTTTCCCACCCCATGAAGAAAACCTCCCTTCGCCTTGCCCTGTTGCTTTCCGTCTCCGCCGCTCTGGCCGGCGCCGCCGAGTCGTACCGCATCGCCGTCATCCCCAAGGGCACCACCCATGAGTTCTGGAAGGCCGTCCATGCCGGCGCGATGAAGGCTCAGCAGGAGCTCAAGGCCGAGGGCGTGAACGTGCAGGTGATCTGGAAGGGTCCGCTGCGGGAGGATGACCGCGAACAGCAGGTGCAGGTCGTCGAGAACTTCACCGCCCAGCGCGTCAGCGGCATCGTCATCGCCCCGCTCGACCGCCGCGCCCTCGTCGCGCCGATCGAGTCCGCCACCCGCGGCAAGATCCCGGTGGTCGTGATCGATTCGGGCGTCGAGTCGAAGGCCACGGCGAGCTTCATCGCGACCGACAACCGCGAGGGTGGCCGCATCGCCGCGCGCGAGCTCGGCCGCATGCTCGGCGGCAAGGGGAATGTCATCCTGCTGCGCTACGCCGTCGGCTCCGCCAGCACCGAGGAGCGCGAGGAAGGTTTCCTCGAGGTCATGCGCCGCGACTTTCCGGGGATCAAGTTGATCTCCACCGATCAGCACGCCGGCGCCACCCGCGACAC
>JAURJO010000216.1 GCA_030832235.1 Verrucomicrobiota bacterium | reverse complement strand
GTCTGGCTCGAGGCGGCGCGGCCGCGCACCTTGCCGGCGGCGGTGGCGCCTGTGCTGGTCGGGTCTGCGCTCGCGTGGCGTGATGCCGGTTTTCAACCCGGTGCCGCCGCGCTCTGCCTCGGCTTCGCGCTGCTCGTTCAGATCGGCACCAATTTTGCCAACGACTACTACGATTTCATCCGGGGCGCCGATGCGTCCGACAGGGTGGGACCGCGGCGGGCCGTGGCGGCCGGGCTGGTTTCACCCGGGACGATGCGAGGTGCCATGGTGCTCACTTTCGGCGCCGCCTTTATCCTCGGGCTGGGCCTGATCGCCTGGGGCGGTCCGTGGCTGCTGGTGGTCGGCGTTCTGAGCATCCTCAGCGGGATCGCCTACACGGGCGGTCCGTATCCGCTCGCATACCACGGCTGGGGCGATGTGTTCGTCTTTGTTTTCTTCGGCCTCGTGGCCGTTGGGGGGACTTACTTCACGCAGGCGTCACGGATCGGCGCCGATGCGCTGTTCGCCGGCGTGCCGGTCGGCCTGCTCGCGGCGAATATTCTCGTCGTGAACAATTATCGCGACGCCGGGACCGACGCCCGCGCCGGCAAGCGCACTCTGGTGGTGCGGCTCGGGCGTCCGTTCGCGCGCATTCAGTTTGGAGCCTCACTCCTCGCGGCCTTTCTGCTGCCATTCCTGTTTCTCGCGCGCGGGAGCGGGCTGGCGGTGCTGCTGCCGTGCCTGCTCGCGCCTTGGGCCTGGCGGCAGACGGTGCGGCTGCGGGAATCGCGGTCCCCTGCGGAGTTGATCGCTTTATTGGGCGACACTGGCCGGCTGCTCGCGGCTTACGCGGTGCTTTTCGCGGCGGGCCTCGCGGCGGGACGCTGACCGCCGGGCCGTCCGCGGTTAAAAAACAAAGGCGCGGGCCCGAGCCCGCGCCTGGAGGATTCTTCGACTGAGAGAGCTTCAGCCGAGGTGCGGCGCGAGCTTCGCCTTCAGGCCGGCCTTGGGCATCATGCCCACCAGCGTCTCGACAACCTTTCCACTCTTGAAGAGCAGCATGGTCGGGATCGCCCGTACGCCGTGGTCGGTCGCGGCGGCCTCGTTGTCGTCGATGTTCACCTTGGCGATCACCAGCTTGCCGTCCAATTCGGTCGCCAATTCCTCGAGGATCGGGGCGATGGCTTTGCAGGGGCCGCACCACGGTGCCCAGAAGTCGACGAGGACGGGCAGTGCCGAGGACGCGACGGTGCTCTTGAGTGAATCGGTCGTGAGGTTCGTGATCTTTTCAGACATGGTTTTCAGCGGTTTAGAAAAAGCAGAAGGGTGAAGAGCAGGGACCCGAAGGCGGCCACCCCGCAGAGACCGACGAGCCACGAGGGCAGGGGCTCAGTCCCGGGGCGCTCGGTCGAAGGATCCGGGCGCATGGCCTGATCAACGCGGACGCGAGCGGTCGATGATCTCGGCCAGCTCGCGGTGATCGACGTTCTCGAGGACCTTGTCGCGCCGTTTCAACTCCTCGAACGTCTTCATCATCGTCTCCGTCATCACCTCGTGCGTCTCCTGCGAGCCGCCCACGAGCACGAATTTTTCCCCGGTGGTGATGCGCTTGTGGCCGTCCTCGTTGTCGAGACCGACGCCGAGGAGTCCGCTGACGGCGGGCCGGCGCTTCCGGCGCGCGGGTTTCTTGGAGGATTCGCTCACGAGGTCACCGTGGGAGGGTTGTCGGTCGTTTCAAGCGGGTTTTCCTCCGTGGTGCCCGCGGTCACGGCGATAGTCGCCACCGTGTTCTCCGAGAGGCCATCAAGGTAAATGTCGGTGAACGCCTCGTTCTGACGAATGCGGAGGCGTTTGATGCGGGTGAGCTCCAGCATCGCGAGGAAGGTGGCGACCAGCCGGCGTAACGTCACTCCCTCCGGGAACAGGGAGGTGAACACGCAGGTCGACCCCGGCGCGACGCGACCAAGCAACCACTCCATCTGGTCGGAAACGGTCACGACCTCGTCGTGGATCTCGCCTACGACGAGTTTCTCCGCGAGCCGGCGGAGGACGACGTTGAAGGTGTTCCAGAGCTCAATGCGATCGACGCCTCGCAGTGGTCGCTCGGTGTCCTGATCGGAGGAGGAGGCGATAAGACGGGGCAGCAGGTTCTGCCGGTTCTCGATGAGTTGCGCGATGCCGCCCGCGGCGTCCTTGAATTTCTTGTACTGGATGAGCTGGTGCACCAGTTCCCAGCGCGGATCGACCTCCTCGTCCTCGGCATTGGGGTCCACCGCATGCAGGCCCTTCGGCAGGAGCAGACGGCTTTTGATTTCCATCAGCGTGGCGGCCATCACGAAGAACTCGCCTGCCACGTCCAGATCGAGCTGCTGCATCTGGTGCAGGGCGTCGACGTATTGGCGCGTGACCGACTCGATCGGGATGTCGTAGATATCGAGCTCGTTCTTCCGAATCAGGAACAGCAGCAGGTCCAGTGGGCCCTCGAAGACCTGGAGTTTGATGCGGTAGTCGGCGTCGGGAACCACGGTCGGTCGATGCTTGAAAGCGAGGAGGACGCCGCAAGGGAATTCAACGTCGGCGCAGGTGCGCGACGAAGAATCCGTCCGTGTCGTGCAGCGCGGGCCGGATCACGAGTCCGCCACCGTCGGCCGCGTATCCGAAGTCGCGTGCGGCGGGCTCGATCTGGAAGCCGGGATGGCCGGCCAGAAAAGCCGAGACCACCCCGGCGTTTTCCCGCCGGCTCAACGAACAGGTCGCGTAGACGAGCCTCCCTCCCGGGCGCACGTGGGCCGAGAACCCCGCGAGCAACTCCGTCTGGCGTGCCGCCTCGGCCTCGATCTGTCCCGGCGTGGTCGTCCACTTCAGATGGGGCGCGCGTCGCCAGGTGCCGCTGCCGCTGCACGGGGCATCCACCAGCACGCCATCGTAGCCGGCGGCGTCGGGTCGGGCGACTGTGCGCACGTTGGGCAGCCGCGCGCGCGCGGCCCGGCTACGCAACTCCGCCAACGCCGCGGGTCGGATGTCGTGGGCGTCGACGCGGCCAGTTGCGCCCACCATCCGCGCCAGTTGCAGGGTCTTGCCGCCGGCGCCCGCGCAGGCGTCGAGCCAGTGCTGGCCGGACGCGGCCGGGCCCGACTCCAGCACCAGCTGAGATCCAAGATCCTGCACCTCCACTAGGCCGGTCTCCCAGGCGCGCGTCCGCGTGATGTCGACTTCCCCGGCGAGGGCGAAGGCCTGCGGAAGAAACAACGAGGGCCGCCACGCCCAGCCGTTTTTCTCCCACTCCGTGGTCACGCGTCTCACGTCCGTGGTCTGCAATCGCAACCAGAGCGGCGCGCGCCGGAATTGCGCGGCAAGCTCCTCGCCGGCGAAAATTTCCGGACATTGTCCGCGGAACCAGTCCGGCAGGCACTCCGCGAGATCGCCGCCGGGCGGCTCGCCGGTGGCGAAAGCCGCGCGGAACAATTTCGTCGCGGGAAGGTCGTGGCAAAGCCACGCGAGCCGGCGAGCGGCCTCCGCGGAAGCGGTTTCCAGCAGTGGCTCGATCCACGGGAGGTAGCGCCACGCGGTGAAGGACAGTTCCCGGTACAGGCGCCGGTCCCGCGAACCGAACTCCTTGTGCGCGGCGAGGGTCGCCTTCAATCGCACCGGCAGCGCCGGATCTCGGCGGCAGTGCGGCCGCAGTTCCGCGGCGATCCGCAGAAAGGTCCGGAGTTGGTTGGCGGCAACGCTCACGCGGGCGTCAAAAACGGACCGCGTCCACGCGGACGTCGAAGCCGAAGTCGCTCTCGCGCCGCCGGCCGGAGAAGACGCTCACCGAGTAGGTGACTATCCAGGTGTTCGCGAGGGTGTGTGCCACGCCGTAGGTCTGTTCGTTGAAGCGCTGTCGTCGGGTATCGTACTGCAGGCGCAGCAGTGCGGAGAGCCGCTCGTCGATGCGGCGGCGCGCGTGCAGCGTGTAGTCCTGGAGCTGGCCGCGGAGGAAATTGCTGCCGATGCGCGCGGACCAATCACGGCCGTCCCGCAGCGCGAAGCCGGTGTTGAATTCACGCAACCGGCGCGTCTGCGGCGCGAAGCTTTGATAGATGTCGGCCTGCAGCCAGTCTGCCGGCTGGGCGATGACCTCGGCATGGATCTCGGAAAGATCACGTTCCCCGGTGCGTCGACGCAGGCGGAAGTCGGCTGCGAGGTTTGCACTCAGGAGGTCGCGGGAACCGAGGACGGGGTCACGGGTTTGGAGTGTGTTATCAAGTGCGAGGCGAAATGTGTTCACGGCGCGCAGTTCGTCGACTTGGCGCGCGGCGCCCAGCCCGAGCGGCGGCAGGTAGGTGGAGAATGATTCACGATCGATGCGGGGAATCACCGCTGACTCCGCCCCCGAGGCCGGAAGGTAGCGGTAGCCCAGCCGAGGCGTGAGCAGGTGGCGCAGCCCGTCGACGCGCCAGCGGGGAGACTTCACGTCGAACACCGCGCTCAACCGCAGCGCGGCGTCAAAGCCTGCCTCGCCCATCCAGCGGGTGTGGGAGCCGTTGGTCCGCGCGCCGCCGGTCGGGTTCAGATAGTGGGTGAAGCGGCCGCCCGCCACAGGGGTGAAGGTGAACCAATCTTCCGGCGCCACCGGCCGCATGATTTCATAGACCGCGTCGAGCCGGTCGCTGCCGAGCACCGTGCCGCCGCCCACGGGATGTTCGCGAAGCGCGGCCAGGCTCGCGCTGAACGTCTGGTAAAAACCTTCGCCGGCCGGACGGGGCAGCAGGTCGAACCGCAGTTCCGGCAGGCGGCGCTGCACGGCATGGAAATCGTTCGGCTGCACCCGCAGGAAGAGCGATGTGATCGCGTCGGTCCCGCGGTGGACCGCCTCGATGAAGCTGTCCGGTTCCTGCACCGGGAAGTAGGCGTCGGGGCGGAAATCGCGCAGGACGTCCGAGTCTTTCCACCAATTCACCTGCGCGTTGAGCGTGAGTTCCGGCGTGAGCCGCTGGTGGTGGCTCCACTCTGCGTAGCCGCGGTCGATCGGGATCGGCCTTCCCAGCACATCCCCGCGGCGGTCGCCGTGGTCGCGGATGAAACCGGAGCGCAGGTTGCCGCGCCACGTTTCGCCGTCATTGGCCGATTCGTAACGCGCGGCCGGTCCCGCCATCAGGCCACGCCGGGTGTAGAGCCCGACATCGGCTCCGACGCGCAGTTCGCGTGACACCGGTAACAAGAGCAGGGCGTCGGCGAACGCGCCGAGCGAGCGGCGGAACCCGGCGTCAAGTTCGGCGGTGATGGGCAGGGGATTAGCCAGACTGTGGTCGAGTTGCGGCAGGGTGATGGGCTGGGTCTGACCAATGCCGGCGGCGGCCCGCTCGGTGCGGAGCGATTTGCCGGGCGCAAGTGTGATGATGTCGGCGGTGACCGTCGGCTGCCACGGACCCGGCTCCCCGTAGCTCACGCGAGCCTTGCGCAGTGTGATTTCATCCCGTGTGCCCTCCGCGGAGGCGGCATCCGCGAAATAGGGAGGAAACCCGAGGCGGATGTTCACTGCGGAGAACCAGCCGTCGGTCCTGCGGTACTCGAGGCGGTCGGACAGGAGGCGGGTCTCGCCGCGGGTGAAGGTCACCCGGCCCGTCGCGACGACTGTCTCCGTGGCGCCGATGTAACGAAGCTCGTCCGCTGTCACGAGCAGGTTGCCGCTGCGGAAGACGGCATTGCCGCGATAGACGCGATCGCCGCCGGCCCCGAGCGAAGTATCGAGGACGTCGCCCGAAATTTCGGCGCCAGGCTCGGCCGCGCGCAGCAGCGGCAGGCAGAGCAGGAGGGCAAGGCGGAGGAGCGGACGAAACACGCTGCGAACAAAGTCCGCGCTCCGAAGCCTAGCAAGCCCCCGAGCACGGACTCACCACGCTGATTTCATTTCCCGCCAAAATTCCTCCAGACCCAGTGCCACGAGCCACGGTTGCATCGCGGGCTCGTCGACACCCGTTTTCTCCACGATCGCCTGAATGTCGGCGGGGTGCTTGGCCGAACGGCCTTCGCGGAAATATGCCAGCTTGCGCAGCACGACGTGCTCTGGCGGAGCCACCGCCATCTCGAGGTTATCGGCCCAGCTCAACCGCCTTCTCAGAGGAAGTGCCCAGGCATGGAGGGGATCGCTCCCTGCGAGATAGATGTCGGCCTTGTAGCCCGAATCGAGGCGCTCGATGAAGACGCTCAGCTCATCCGGTGCGGGCATGGAGAACACGGTCGGCCACCGCGCGGCGCACTTCCGCTTCACTCCAATCCGGATGCCGCTCGCGGAAGCCGGCGGACAACAGGGCTCGCATCGTTTGGTTCATCCGTAGTCCCTGCCGCAGAAGCTCCTGGGGCGTCATCGCGCGGTAGATGGCAACCTGTCGGAGGTGAGCGGCACGCCGGTGATCACCTTGCGCGGTGACGGACATCCGGAAAAGGTGACTCGTACTTGGTGGGCGGCAAGGAGCTCTTTGGGTGGAGGAGCGGATCGCAGGGTTCCGCTACGCCAGCAGGTCGCGCACGACGTGGCCGTGGACGTCGGTGAGTCGGAAGTCGCGGCCCTGGTAGCGGAAGGTCAGGCGTTCATGGTCGAGTCCGAGGAGGTGGAGCACGGTCGCGTTCAGATCGTGCACGTGCACGGGTTTCTCGGCGATGGAGTAGCCGAGTTCGTCGGTGCGGCCGTAGGTCAGGCCTCTTTTCACGCCGCCGCCGGCCAGCCACATCGTGAACGCGTCCTTGTGGTGATCGCGTCCGGGCTTGGTCGCGTTGCCCGCGCCGGAGTCGGTCTGCCCCATCGGCGTGCGGCCGAACTCGCCGCCCCAGATCACGAGCGTGTCTTCGAGCAGGCCGCGTTGCCGGAGGTCCTTGATGAGGGCGGCCATGCCTTGGTCGACGTCCTGACACTTGCGCGGGAGCCGTGCGCCGAGGTCCGCGTGGTGGTCCCAGTCGGCGTCGTAGAGCTGCACCATGCGGACGCCGCGCTCGATCATGCGCCGGGCCAGGAGGCAATTGTTGGCGAACGAGGCCTTGCCAGGCTGGGCGCCGTAGAGCTCGAGCGTGGACTTCGGTTCCCGCGATATGTCCATCAACTCCGGCACGGACGTCTGCATCCGGAACGCCATCTCGTACTGGCTGATGCGCGTGGCGATCTCGGGATCGCCGACGTCGGCCAGCTGCGCTTCGTTGAGGGTCTTGACGGTGTCGAGTACGCGGCGGCGGTCGGCGTCGTCGTGGCCCTCGGGATTGCGGAGAAACAGCACGGGTTCACCGTTGGAGCGGAATTGCACACCTTGGTGCACGCTCGGCAGGAATCCTGGCCCCCAGAGACTGGTGCCGGCGCCGGCGAGTGGGCCGGAGAGCAGCACGACGTACGACGGGAGATCGGCGTTCTCGGAGCCGAGCCCGTAGGTTACCCACGATCCCATGCTCGGACGACCGAGGCGTCCGAAACCGGTGTGGAGGAAGAGCTGCGCTGGGGCGTGGTTGAACTCGTCCGTGTGCAGCGACTTCACGAACGTTAGCTCGTCGGCCACGCCGGCGAGGTGCGGCAACAGTTCGGAGATCTCGGCGCCGCTCTCGCCGTGGCGGCTGAAGGCGAAGCGCGAGGCCGCGATGCTGGGATGGCCGCGGAGGAACGCGAAGCGCTTTCCCTTGATGAACTCGTCGGGAGCGGGCTTCCCGTCGTGGCGTTCGAGTGCCGGTTTGTGGTCGAAGAGGTCGAGCTGCGAGGGCGCGCCTACCATGTGCAGGTAGATCACGCGCTTGGCCCGGGGAGCGAAGTGGGTGGCGCGCGGACGTCCGTCAGCGCCGGAGAGGCTGTGGCTGAGTAAGCCACCCAACGCCATCGCGCCGAGTCCCACGCCGGAGCGGTGCAGGAAGGCGCGTCGGGTGAGGTTCCGCCAGTGGGATTCTAGAGGATGCATGGGTCAGCCTTTCGTGATCATCTCGTCGAGGTTGAGGAGTGCGGTGGCGACCGCCTGCCAAGCAGCCTCCTCGCCACGTGCGCTCCTCTGGGCATCCAGCAGCGCCCGCAGCGCCGCGAGCTCGATCGTTGATGGCGCGCGGGCAAGGCAGAGGCGGAAGGCGTGGCGCAGGCGTTCGTCTGCGCCGGCCGCGGGCAGATCGGCGGCAACGCGGCGGGCGAGGGCTTTCGCCGCCTCGACGTAAACGGGGTCATTGAGGAGCGTCAGCGCCTGCAGCGGGGTGTTGGTGCGCGACCGCTGCACCGTGCAGGCCGTGCGCGCCGTCGCGTCAAAGTTCATGAAGCTGGGGTAGGGCGAGGTGCGCTTCCAAATCGTGTAGATGCCGCGGCGCACTCCGTCCTCTCCCTGGCTGACGTCGTAACTCACTTTGTCGCCGCCGACCTTGCTCTCCCAAAGGCCGGGCGGCTGGTAGGGCTTCACCGGGGGGCCGCCGAGCTTCGGGCTCAAAATCCCCGCGGCGGAAAGCGCATTGTCGCGGATTGCCTCCGCCTCGAGTCGGAAGCGGGGGCCGCGCGCCAGCAGGCGGTTCTGGTCGTCGCGGGCGAGCAACTCCGGCGTCAGGCGTGATGTTTGCCGGTAGGTCGCCGAAAGCGCGATGAGACGGTGAATGTGCTTCGTGCTCCAGCCGCGCTCCATGAATTCGACCGCGAGCCAGTCGAGGAGCTCCGGATGCGTCGGCGGTTCGCCCTTCACGCCGAAGTCCTCGGGCGTGCCCACGATCCCTCGACCAAAGAATTCGGCCCACCAGCGGTTCACCGTCACCCGGGCGACAAGCGGGTTGTCGCGGTCCACCAGCCAGCGCGCGAGGTCGAGCCGGTTGCGCGGCGCGTCGCCCGCCGTGCGATGCAGGTTCGCGGGCGTGCCTGGTTCAACGGCTTCACCGCGGTCGAGAAAGTTGCCGCGGCGGAGAATGGCGGTCGGCCGCGGCTGCGGCAGTTCCTGCATCACGAGCGTGCGCGAGCCCGAAGTCGCCGCGAGATCCTGCGTCACTTTCTCGCGCTGGGTCTTGAGCTCGGACAATACGCGATCGGCCGCGAGAAAATGGTCGCGCAGGCGTTTGGTCTGCGCGGCCGTGCGTTTCGCGGATGAAACCCGCAGGGCGGAGGCTACTTCGGCAGGCAGGGATTCCCGCGCCGTGTCCCCTGTGATCGCTGAAAGGCGCAGGCGGCCGATTGTGCGGCCTCCACCAAAGTTCTGTTCGAGACGGAAGGTGATGGTGGTTCCCTCCGTGTGACCGAGTGGACGCTCGGTGTTGAACACCGCCCAGTGAGGGCGCTTAAATTGCGGGTTGATCGCCCAGCCGCCCTGCGGGTCGGAACTCTCCTTGAGCAAATTCTCGACCGGGAAGCGCGCCTGCGAGAACGAGGCTGTGGCCCGCGCGAATTTCACCGGCGCCGCCGGGGAATTTCCCTCGGCTGCGGTGACGCGGAAAGTGTTGAGGACAAAATTCGGCCGCGAAGCCTCGCCGCGCCCCGGGCCGGTGCCGGGCAACGAGGGATCGGTCAAGGCATCGAGCCTGAATCCGGTGATGCCGGTCAGCTTCGTGCGCACGGTGATGACGTAGGTGTCGCGGTCGGGCGCGTCGTCGGTGAGGAGAACCGACTTGTCGGGTAGCACGCGATGATTGGATTCCCCGAGCGACTCGAACGTGGCGATCTCGAGCGGGTGCTCCTGCGGTGCCGAGGCGAGGTTGTTGACCGCGGTCGCTTCCCAAGCCGCGAGGTGGGCAAGACTCTCCTTTGTCCGGGCCGCGATTCGGGCATCGAGGTCCCGGCCGCGCTCTTCCAACGCGGGACGGCGCGCCTCCTGCGCAGGATCGGGCAGCGCCAGGTACGGACCGGTGAACTTGAGCGCGGCCTTCGACTTCGGCGTGGAGAAGTCGGTTTCGATCGCGGTGTGGTTGAAGAACGCGAACAGCCGGTAGTAGTCGCGCATCGAGAACGGATCGTACTTGTGGTCGTGGCATTGCGCGCACTCGAGGGTTGAGCCGAGCCAGACCGCGGCGGTGGTGTTAACGCGGTCGAAGACTTGGTTGACGCGCCCTTCCTCCTGATCGGTGCCGGCCTCGACGTTGGTGGGGGCGGCCCGGTGGAAGCCGGTCGCGATCAGCGGGTCGAGGTCGCGCCGCTCGCGGGCCTCCGGCAGGAGGTCGCCGGCGATTTGCCAAACAGTGAATTGGTCGAACGGCAGATCTGAGTTGAGCGCGCGGATCACCCAGTCGCGGTAAGGCCAGAGATCGCGCAGGTCGTCGCGTTGGAAACCGTGGGAATCGGCGTAGCGCGCGAGGTCGAGCCACGGGCGGGCCCAGCGTTCGCCGTAATGCGGGGAGGCGAGCAGTCGGTCGACGACACGTTCGTGAGCGCCCGGCGCGGTGTCCGCCTCGAAGGCAGCCACTTCGGCGGGCGAGGGCAGTAGCCCGATCAGGTCGAGCGAGACGCGCCGCAACCAGCGCGCGCGGTCGGCGGCGGGGGTGGGGCGCAGTCCCTCGGATTCGACTTTAGCGAGCACGAACCGATCGATCGGATTCTGCGGCCACGCGGTGTCGCGCACCGCGGGTAAGGGCGCCTTCCGCGGCTTTTCGTACGCCCAGTGCCGCAGGTTTTCCGGCCATACGGCGCCCTCGTCGATCCAGCGTCGCAAGAGTGCGATCTCCGCCGGGCTGAGGCGCGGACCCTTTTGCGGCATCACCTCCTCCTCGTCGGCCGTGAGCACGCGCTTCAGCAGCAGGCTGTCGGCGGAGCGTCCGGGAATGATGGCGGGCTCGCCCGACTCTCCGCCTTTCCGGGCGTTCGTCGCCTCGTTCAATCGGAGTCCGCCCTTGTCCTTGGCGGGCCCATGACAGTCGTAACAACGCGAGGCCAGCAGCGGTTGGATCTCGCGCGCGAAATCAACGGGTGCAGCTGAAGCGAGGGCCGTCAGACCGAGCGTAGGGAATAGGGAAATAGCACGGCGCAGCTCGGAAAAAAACAACATGGGGAGGGGTGATTAAGAACAAAGCCCTCCGGCGGATTCTGCCAAGTTCCAAGGGAGACGAAGGAAGACCTGGGAGATAGGGAGACCTGGGAGAGAGGAAGAGGCTGGAAGAGAGGGAGACCTTGAAGCCTATGCGGAGATGGGGTGGGCGCTCCGCGTGCGAGCGGAGAGGCCGGCTCAAATCCGCCGGAAGCCGTGGCGGCGGCCGAGCGCGAGGCAATCGTCCGCGGGGGCGACGGCGTTGGAGCAGGTGCCGTCGCGGAGCGAGGCGGCGGCCGTGCAGACGCCGAGTTCCAGGCAACGGGCCAACGGCCATTCCTCGTGCAGGCCGTAGAGCACGCCAGCCGCGAGCGCGTCGCCGGCGCCGACCGCGCCGACGATCTCCGAGGCCGGCATTTGAACAGAGGCCTGCC
>JAURJO010000215.1 GCA_030832235.1 Verrucomicrobiota bacterium | reverse complement strand
TCGCCCGCGCCATCACGCGCCATGCGACCGCGGCCGGCGTGCCGCCACTCGCGCTGGAGGATTTCGAGTCGCTCACCGGCCGGGGACTCCGGGGCCGCGTGGGCAGCGCGTCGTTGTTGCTCGGCCGTCGCGAATTGCTCGAGAGCGGTCCGCTCGCCGATTGGGCGCGGCGGCTGCCGCCGGCCGCGGCGGAGTTGAGCGAAGTCTGGGTCGTCGGGCGCGACCTGGTGGGAAGGGTGCTGCTGCGTGACCAGATCCGCGCGGAGTCGCGCGAGGTGCTTGCCGAGCTGCGGCGCGCCGGGATCCGCACCGTGATGCTCACTGGCGATCGCCGGCACGCGGCGGAATCGGTTGCGCGTGAGCTCGGGCTCGACGAAGTGCGCGCGGGGCTTTCGCCCGAGGACAAGGTCGCCGCGATCCAGTCGCTGCGCGCGGCCGGCCACACGGTGGCGATGGTGGGCGACGGCGTGAACGACGCGCCGTGCCTCGCCGCCGCCGATGTCGGCGTGGCGATGGGCGCGCGCGGTAGCGACGCCGCGCTCGAGCAGGCCGAGATCATTCTGATGCACGACCGCATCGAGAACTTCCTCGCGGCCGATCGCCTCAGCCGGCGCGCCCGCCGGGTGATCCGGCAGAACTTGGCGGTTTCTCTCGGGGTGGTCGTGGTGATGGTCATTGCCACCGCGGCGGGTTCCGTGCCGCTGGCGGTCGGCGTTGCCGCGCATGAGGGCAGCACTCTCGTGGTCTGCCTCAATTCGCTCCGTTTGCTCTTCGGCCGTAACCGGTAACTTCCGGGGATCGCTTCCCGTCCCTCGTTACAGGAAATCGTTCCGCGTCTCCCCGCCATGAAAGCCACGTCCCTCTTCCTCACCGCGGCCGCCGGCGTCATCGTTTTCGCCTCCGGCTGCACGTTCCCGTCTTCCCGCCGCACCGTTCCCGCCGCGCAGGCCAACGTGCTGCAGCGGAGTGAGCTCGGCGTCGTCACCAGCGTGCGCGACGTGAACATCGAGGGCAGCAAGGGCCAAATCGGTCTCTACGGTGGCGGCGTGGTCGGCGGGGCGTTGGCGAGCGGAGGCAAGGGCGTCACCGGACGCGTCACGCAGGCCGCCGGCGCGGTTACGGGAGCCGTGGTGGGTCAGGCCGTCGAGGAAGTTGCGACCCGGAAGGTCGCCCAGGAAATCACCATCCGCCTCGATGACGGCAGCACCGTCACCGTGACGCAGGATGTTTCCTCCGGGCGTTTCATGGACGGTGACCGCGTGCGCGTCACCAATGGTGGCGGACACGCGCGGGTTTCGATGGCGGTGAACTGAAACGCTCTCGGCGGGCTGAGGCCGGCCCCACCGTTCAGCGTCGGGCGCCCGGTTCAGTCCTCGATCCACACGTGGTCGCCGGCGCGCACCTCCTCGTGGAGCTCGATGATGTCGAGATCGCGCATCAGGACGCAGCCCGAGCTCAGGGGTTCGCCGATGCGGTCGCCATGGTTGGTGCCGTGGACGTAGACGTAGCGCTCGTAGGTGTCGACGTCGCCCCCGCGGTTCACCCCGGGTTCGAGTCCGCGCAGCCAGAGGATGCGGGACGTGATGAGGTTGTCGTTCTTCCCGTCCTCCGAGGTAAGAAGCTCGGAGAAGTGGTGTCCGGTCGGCACGCGCGCCTTGAAGACCATGCCGGGCGGCTGGCCGGCGCCGATGCGTTCCGCGATCTCGTGCAGCCCGCGCGGCGTGCCGAGGGAGTTCTTCACGTTGGAGGGAGGCCGGCGTGACGTGGAAACCGGGTACGCCCTGACGAGCGCGCCGCCGCGGTAGAACCGCAGGGTAGCAGCGCCGATGGACACCGCCAACAGGCGCTCTCGGGGCTTGATGCCGAGGCGGGCGCACGCTTCGTTGACCCGCTCCACCGGAGACTCACGCGTGAACACAGCATCCATCAATGTAGGCATCGTCGGCGCCACCGGCGCCGTCGGTCAAGAGCTCCTCCAGCTCCTGCACGATCGCAAGTTCCCGCTGGCCTCGCTGCGGCTTTTCGCCTCGGCGCGGTCGGCCGGCAAGGTGATCGAGCACGCGGGCCGTAAATACTCGGTGGAGGAGGCCAAACCCGGCGTTTTCGCCAACGTCGACGTGGCGTTCTTCGCCGCGGGCGGCTCCGCGACGCGCGCCCTCGCCCCCGACGCCGTGAAGGCCGGGTGCCTCGTCATCGACAAGAGCTCCCATTACCGGATGGACCCGGCCGTGCCGCTCGTGATCCCCGAGATCAACCCCGAGCAGCTGCGCAACCATAAGGGCATCATCGCCAACCCCAATTGCTCGACCGCCGTCACGTTGATGGCGCTCTGGCCGCTGCACCGGGCTTTCGGACTGAAGCGTTACTTCGCCGCCACCTACCAATCGGTCTCGGGCACCGGCGCCGAGGCCATCCGCGAGCTCGAGGACCAGATCCAGAGCCACGTGCGCGGCACGCCTGTAACCCGCAAGGTTTACGCTCACCAGATCGCGCTGAACCTCATCCCGCAGGTCGATTCGTTCGGTCCCAACGGTTACACCGGCGAGGAGACCAAGATGATGCTGGAGAGCCGCAAGATCATGGGCCTGCCGGATCTCAAGGTTTCCACCACCACCGTGCGCGTGCCGGTCGTCCGTGCCCATTCGGTGGCCGTCAACGCGGAGTTCGAGCGTCCGGTTTCGGTCGAGGCCGCCCGCGCCGCGATCGCCGCCTTCGAGGGCGCGGAGCTCGTCGACGATCCGTCCAAGCAGCTTTACCCAACCCCGCTCGACTTCTCCCGCAAGGTGAAGTGCGGCGTCGGCCGCATCCGGGTCGACACCGCGTTCGACAACGGCCTCGCCCTCTGGGTGAGCGGCGACAACCTCTGGAAAGGCGCCGCCCTCAACGCCATCCAGAACGCCGAGCTGATGGTGCGCGAAGGTCTCCTTCGCCGGCGTGGCTGAGGGCACGGGGAGACATCCGCGTGCCCCGGAAGGGCCGGCGGATTTCAGCTCCGCCGCCCAGTTCCGTCTTGTGTCACCGACGCCCGCGTAGATTTGCTGCGATCGTCTTTTCGGACGCTTAGCTCAGTTGGTTAGAGCATCTCGTTTACACCGAGGGGGTCGGGGGTTCGAGTCCCTCAGCGTCCACCATCCCTTGTCCGTGCGGGTTTCGAATGGCGCCGTTATCACGTGCGAGGGGCAGCATGGATCTGGTTGAAAACCCCTTTTTTTCCGCATCGTCTGGCGAACGCCCTCATGTCCTCTCCAGCCTTCGCCCAACGTCGTGTCGTCATTACCGGTCTCGGGGCGGTGACCCCTTGTGGCAATTCGGCGGCCGCCACCTGGGACGCCCTTGTCGCCGGCCGCAGCGGCATCGGGCGGGTGACGCGTTTCGACGCCACCGGTTGCACCGCCCAAATCGCGGGCGAGGTGCGCGACTTTGACCCGGCGCGGCCGCTTCCCGCGCCCCTGCGTCCGCGCGGCGCGACCGGCGAACCGCTGGCGCAGGCCCTCACACCCAAGGACGTGAAGAAATTCGGCCGCTTCACGCATCTCGGCGTCGGGGCGGCCGTCGAGGCGTACGCCGATTCCGGACTCGACGTCCATCGCGCGACGCTCGCGCCGGAGCGCATCGGCGTGAACCTCGGTGTCGGCCTTGGCGGCCTGCCGGAGATGGAGGCGATGCACGACACGTGGAAGGCCGGCGGTTTCCGCAAGATCTCGCCGTTTTTCATCATCCAGATCGCCCCCAATCTTCTCGCCGGCCAGGTGAGCCTGCTGCTCGACGCCCGCGGGCCCAACATGAGCGTGGCCTCGGCTTGCGCGACGAGTGGACACGCGCTTGGCGAGGCCGCCGCCGCGATCGCGCGGGGTGACGCCGACGTGATGATCGCCGGCGGGGCGGAGTCGACCGTCACGCCGCTCGCCATCGGCGCGTTTGCCCAGATGCGGGCGTTGTCCACGCGCAACGATGCCCCCGAGAAAGCGTCGCGGCCCTATGATCGCGACCGCGACGGCTTCGTGCTTTCGGAGGGCTCAGTCGTGTTCGTGTTGGAGGAGCGCGAGCAGGCGTTGCGGCGCGGCGCGCGGATCTACGCCGAACTGCGCGGCTACGGTGCCTCGGCCGACGCTTACCACCTTTCCTCGCTTGCGCCCGGAGCTGAGGGGTCGGCGCGGGCGATGCAGATGGCGCTGGCGCGCGCGGCGATGTCCGCCGGCGAGGTTGATTATGTTTCGGCCCACGCGACTTCCACGCCCGGCGGTGACGGCGAGGAGGCGGCGGCGATCGCGGCTGTCTTCGCGGAAAACAAGGCCTCGCTCAACGTGAGCGGGGTGAAGTCGATGACCGGTCATTTGCTCGGCGCGGCCGGCGCCATGGGAGCATTTTCCGCTGTCCTCGCGATTCATCACGGCGTGGTTCCG